>JBAUOG010000025.1:0-5671 GCA_049579625.1 Bryobacteraceae bacterium | reverse complement strand
AGCTGGCGCTCCGCCGGCGCTTTGAGACGCTGGAAGTGAGCATGACATCAGGCCGGGGTGTCCCCGATGAGCTGAGGAGCGCGCCGTTCGGATGAACATGCCGCAACCTCTTTCATCATTGAGGGTGCGCACTCCGGCGATCATGCTGAGATCTGGGCTGGAGACCGGAAACTCGCCTCTTCAGACCAGGCGAAGCACGACCAGCGTCATATCATCGTGCTGCGCAGCGCCCGCGGCGAAACCCTGTGCGGCGGCCAGGATTCGCCACATGCACTCCACAGCTGAAAGCCCATGACACGTCTTGGCGAATTCGATCAATCTGTCTTCGCCCCACTCTTCGTCGCGAGCGTTCATGGATTCGGAAACTCCGTCCGTAAAGAGCACGAGCAGGTCCCCAGCTTCATAAGAAAAGACGCCTCGCTCATAGCGATGCCTCAGAAGCCCGATGACCGGACCTCCGGTCTCCAGGCGTAAAACCTGAGACGAGCCGGCACAATGCCGTAGGACCAGCGGCGGGTTATGGCCTGCGTTGACGTAGCACATGCGGCGAGTTGCAGGATCGTACTGGGCGTAAAAGAGCGTCGCGAAGCGGTTTGTCGCCGACGCCTGATAGACCAGGCTGTTGACTCGTTCCATCAGCTCCGCGGGATCATCGACAACCGGAGCCAGGGCGCGCAGCGACGCTTCGAGGCTTGCCATCATGAGCGCGGCGCCAACGCCTTTGCCGGATACGTCTCCGATGGCGATTCCGAGCCTCCCATCGGGTAGCCCGAGAAAATCATAGTAATCTCCGCCTACCTCCCGCGCAGGCTGGCAGTGTCCGCAGTAGTCCAAACCCGGCACCACGGGAAGCCGCTGAGGGAAGAGATGCTCCTGCACCTCGCGCGCGATCTCCAACTCCCGGTTCAATCGTTCCCGCTGCGCCGCCTCCCGCCCGATCGCCGTCGTCAAACGGGCCACTTCCTGCGCCAGAGCGGTCTGGCCGGCCGATTCCGTCTTAACGCCGTCGAGAGCGGCGGCGATGACGCGTTTTGCAAACTCGTCCGTTTCAATTTCGTGCCATGCAATGAGATACGGGGCGAGACGCTCCTTGTCCCGGTTGTTCCTCAATGCGCTGGCGACGACGTGCCTCAGACGACCGTCCGCGGGAGACGAGATCTGTCCCAGAAACTGTTCCAGAGCGGAACCGCCGGAATCGAAAATCTGCAGAAATGTCTTGCGGGCCTCACGCGGGTCCTCTACGGCGAGGCGCCGGAGCCTCTCGTGAAGAAGCTCAGCGGGTTGCATAGCGCTTCGAACGCAGTTCGAACGCCTCTCTTCCGCCTTCGAGCAAGTCAATGATCTGTTCGCGGCATTCGTCTACGGTGCCGCTCTTCTCAATGGCTCCAACCCGGCCATCCGAATTCATCACCAGCACCAGCTCCGCTTCAGCCAGAACGGGGATATTCGCGTTGTGCGTTATGAAGATCATCTGGCGGCGTTTCTTCATTCGCTTCACTGCGTTCACCACAGTTTCAAAAATAAAGTGATTGTCGAGGTTGTCCTCTGGCTGATCGATAATCAGCGGGTTATCTCTTCTCGCCAGGAGTATAGGCAGAAGCGCGGTGCACTTCTGACCGCGCGAAAGATCAGACGCGTCCTTGAAGTGCGCCCGTCCTGTCGTCGCGACATTTAACTCAATACTGATTCTGTCTTCGATGGCAATTATCTCCAGAGCGAGCGGATCGACACTGTCGCGAAACGAATCCAGGATCTTCCGCGACCGTTCCGTTCCGAAATGCGTTAGCTCTTCGAAGGAATCCAGGTCATTGGACTGAATGAGCTGCGCGAGTTGCTCGGGCCTGAGCTGCATGAGGGTTGCGAGAATCTCGTTTTGATTCCGAACCCGGGCGCCTTTGAGCCCGTCTATCAGCATCTCCTGGTATGCCAGGTGATCGGCGTTTCGCATCACGCGAACGCGCACACGCTCGCCGGCTTCATGTTGGAGCTCAGAGGCGACCTCATCCCGCATTTTTGAAATCTGATCGCGCATCAGAATATGATCGGCTTTGAGAGACTTTCGACGCTCAATCAAAGTCTTCAGCTCGGCATTCAGTTCTGCCCGCTGTTGCTCCAGACCCTCCAGTTTGGCAACTTGCTGCTCGAGCGAGGTGCGTACGCGAGCTTGCTCGCTTGCTGCCTGGTTGAGCGCCGTCAGCTTCGCCAACTCGCCGGCTTGACCCGTGTGTATCCCGGTGATGCTTTGGCGAGCCTGGTCCAGTGTCCCCTGGGCTTCGCGAATTCTGGTCGTGATCGCGGAAAGATTCTTCTCGACTGGGCCGAGCGACGCTCGAAGCACATCGTCATACCGGCGCAGGGCGTCCGCATTCGTGGATTGCTCTTCTGCCAGGCGCGCGGCGAACACACTCTGCGCTTCTTTTCGCAGTTGCGCGAGGGTTTGTTCCAGCGTCTTTAGGTCCCGGTCAGCGGAGTCCAGTTTCGCGATCTCCCGCTGATTCAGCTGCTGCTGGCGAGAAAGCCGGACGAAATCCGCGGAAGACTCACGATCGGATGGCGCAAGGGCACTCAGACGAGCACGGACGTCGCCGAACTCTTCCGTTTGCTCGGTAAAGTCCTCCATGGTCCGCTGCGCGGTTCTGATACGATCGGCGTTCGCCTCCAGCGCGCGTGTGCTTTCAGCCAGCGACAAGTAGATTGTCCGCAGCTGCTCGCTACGAAGTTCGTCCAGCAGGTTGCGGCGTTTCTGACCGAGGACTTCGTCCGCTATCGCCTCGATCTCGAGGCTGCTGTAGACGTCCAAAGGCAGGAATGTGCCTCGATCGAGATCAACCGTATTGATCGCTCTTCCATCCGATGTGAGAAGAACCGGGTCCTGCTTGAGGCCCCGCTTGATGGTGTACCGGTTCGAGCCCTCGGCGAGAGCCGTAACCGTGACCAGCGCCCCACCAGTGAGATTTGCCTGAATAAGGTCAGCGCATTGCTTTGGCGCGGTCGTCATGCCGCAGAGCGCAAACCGCACGGCCTCGGCGAGCGTTGATTTTCCACTGCCGCGTGCACCGATGATGCAAGTCAGGCCCTGAGGGATTCTGATACTCAGACCGGGCAGAAACCCGCCGCTAATCTCGATCTTTTCAAGGACCCACATAGGCTCAATCCAGAGTACCGCTGGTCTCCGACCGGACAAGGGTCGCGAGACGATGAGAGAATCGGGACGCCTCGGCGAATCGGCGGGGCGCCGATTGCAGTCCGGGGGACTACCCTACGACGCGGCCAACGAGCGAAGATGGTTTGGGGCAGCGTTTGGCGGAGGCAGATTTGGAGCGAGTCAGTTTATCTGATCCAGGAGTTGGATCTGGTAGGATCAGCGAAAGACTAGAGCTTGAGTGCTAAGGAATCGTGCCGACCAATGCTCAGATTCACAACTCTTCTGCAACTCGTCCTGATCGCTTGGGCGGGCACCCCCGTTTCCGCCGCAGAGGGCGCGCGGGTGGACGGCCAGAACATACGCATCGAGTTCGACGCCAAGATGCACAGCCGCGTGGTGGCGGTGATGGCTGGACGGGAGACCATCATCGGCGATTTCAGCCCTTCTGAATTCATTCGCGTATCCGGCCACGATGTCACCGACTTCTCCCTGAAAGCACAGAAACGCGAGCCTGTTCGTGACCAATTGGGGTCAGGCTCCCGAACAATCCTCACAGGCATCGCACCGCCGCTCCAGAAAACGGTGACCGTCACGGTCCATGACGCATTTCCGCGCATCGCCATCTTCGAAGTGGCATACACCAACTCGGGAAGCTCGGATCTGCCGGTGAGCGGCTGGACCAACCAGCATTATTCGATCAGCGCTTCTGCCTCGGCCGCACAACCGGCGTTCTGGTCGTATCAGAGCGGTTCCTACGAGAAGCGGCCGGATTGGGTACTGCCGCTGAAGCCGGGTTTCAAGCAAGAGAATTTCCTGGGCATGAACGCGCCCGACTATGGCGGCGGCACTCCTGTCGTGGATGTGTGGCGCCGGGATGCCGGCATCGGGGTGGGGCATCTGGAAATGACGCCGAAGCTGGTTTCATTGCCCGTGACTGAGCCGGACCCGGAGCGCGCCACGGTGGCCGTGGAGTTCCGGCAGAACCAGGTGCTCGCGCCCGGCGCGACGCTCAAAACATTTCGCACCTTCGTCGCGGTCCACCAAGGCGACTACTTTCAAACCTTGCGGGACTACCGCGAGGTGATGATTGCGCAAGGCATTCATTTTGACGCATCGCCCGAAAGCGCGTTCGGTCCCATCTGGTGCGCCTGGGGTTACGGCCGGAAGTGCACGCCCAGCCAAGTCTACGGCGCGCTTCCGATCGTGAAAAAGCTCGGGTTCACCTGGGTCACGCTGGATGACGGCTGGCAGACCGCGCAAGGCGATTGGTTTCTGCAGCCGCAGAAGTATCCGAATGGCGACGCCGACATGCGCGCCATGGTCGACAAGATTCATGCCGAGGGTTTCAAGGCCCAGTTGTGGTGGGCGCCCCTGACCGCGGATCCTGGCACGGAACTGGTGAAGAAGCATCCGGAATGGCTGCTGCTGAATGCGGACGGCAGCAAGCAGAAAATCTCCTACTGGAACTCGTGGTATTTGTGCCCCGCGGTTCCGGAAGTGGTGGCGTATCACCAAGCCATTGTGGTGAAGGCGCTCCGAGACTGGGGGTTCGACGGACTCAAGCTCGACGGCCAGCACATGAACGGAGCACCGCCATGCTATAACCCCGCGCACAAGCATGCCCGGCCGGAGGAATCCGTGGAGGGAATGCCCAAATTCTTTCAGGCCCTTTACGAGACGGCCCGGCAGACGAAACCGGATGCGTTGGTGGAATTCTGCCCGTGCGGCACGGCCTATTCCTTCTTCACGCTGCCTTTCTTGAACATGTCAGTGGCGTCCGACCCCGAATCATCGTGGCAGGTGCGCACGAAGGGCAAGACGCTCAAGGCTCTGCAAGGTGATGCCGTGGCCTACTTCGGCGACCACGTCGATATGACCAAGGACGATTTCGCCTCCACCGTGGGTGTGGGCGGCGTGGTGGGTACCAACTTCACATGGCCGGAAGGATCGGCGGCAAGGAAGCGCGGCGACCTTACGCCGGCACGCGAGAAGAATTTCGAAAAGTGGATTGCTATCTACAAAGAGAAAATGCTCTCGCGGGGAGAGTACGCCGGCACTCTGTACGACATCGGTTTTGACCGCCCGGAGACGCACGTGGTTCGCAAGGAGGGCAATCTGTACTATGCCTTCTACGCGCCTCAATGGAGCGGCAAGATCGAGTTGCGGGGCCTGTCCCCCCAGGCATACCGGGTGACCGACTACGTGGACGGCAAGGATTTGGGAACGGTGCGCGGACCCGCCGCCACACTGGATGTGCAATTCGAGAAGTATCTACTGCTCCAGGCAAAACCGGAGTAAGCCCCACATCGAGCCGGCCGCTGCCGGACCGGACGATGAGTGAGACGAAAATCCGCCCATCGTGAGAAGATAACCTCACTTGCAAATCTCGGGATGTGCTTCTGTGTAGCGCCACCGGGGGGACGAAAAACCGAGTGTTCAAAAGAATCGCTTGTGCTCCAGCACGAACTATTTCGAGCGAAGAGGCAGCGTGCTTCGTTCGGTCCGGCATGTGGCTCGACTACGGCG
>JBAUOG010000024.1:0-3703 GCA_049579625.1 Bryobacteraceae bacterium | reverse complement strand
CTTGATTGCCGCGCACCATGGCTGGGGCAGGCCCCATTTCCCTGAACGAGCCTTTGACCGATGCAGCATCATCCGAAGCCGAAGAGTGGCGCTGCAGTCCGCGCAGCGCTTCGGCAGGCTACAACGGGAACTTGGACCCTGGTATTTGGCTTACCTCGAAACGGTCTTCCGGTGCGCGGACCGGATTGCCTCATGCGGCGTTCTGGAGCAGAATATCAATGCGTGAGTACAGGCTTCCGCTTGACATGAGCAATCCGGGCCAGTTCTTTGCCTGCTGTGGCCTATTCGAGATCGCGGATTTGGCCTCTGGGGGCAGCAATGCCTGGTTCGAAAGGGATGAACCCGCATTCGTAATAAACACGCCTGAGATCCTGCCGCCTCAGAGCATGTCGCTGTGCGACGCCACCGGAGACGTTGACGACTTGAAGCTGGAAACGCTAGATCTCTGTATCGCCAGCCACCGCCTTACGCTGAATTGGTGGCGCAATGAAACCGAAACCGATAAGAGTGTTCTCAAGACCTGGGGAGGCCAACAGACTCCGCGAAGAGTTCTTGGCGAACTTCTTGGGCTGCTTGAATCTGGTTGCCCGTTCGCGAAACTGTTTGAGACTTATGTCTACACGGAATCGCGCTTCGGCGTTGACTCGCGGTCCGCCTGGGAGGCCATCGATGCCGGGTACTCTCCCACCGATGAGAACCAGCGGGCCAGAACCTTTCCTTGGGTGGAGGTCCTGGCGGTAATCGGACTGCAGGGGTTCCGACCCGAACCCTCCTCAAGCTCGAAGTTCCGGCAGCGTTACAACGTCTGGTTGGAGCCACTCACGCTGACGTCCGCTCGTGCTGCGGTGGCAGCTGCTTTGGGAGGGCTGAAAACCGTAACGTTCGAGTTTGAGATTGCCCCGCGGGGCCAGGGTTACAAAACATTTCTTTCTGCAAAAGGAGCGGATCATGTCTGAGCTACTACTACGTTTCGACCATCTGATTGATGAAGGCGGCCCAAGCGCGCTGATTTTGAAGGAGTATTTACAGCCAGCCGCCGGCGAGGGGGGCGTCATTTTCCCTCCAACCTTCGCCCCGCCAGAAGGGTCTGCAAAGGACGTGCAAGCCGGATATGTAATCGACGGAGCGGGCAACGACAACATCTGTTTGATCGACTCTGTTGGCTCCCAAGCAAATCGGATCGAACCTGTATTCAAACAGCCCAAATACAAGGCGCTAGTACCCCAAGTGGAGATCGCCATCGGGGAACGAAAAGTGAACTTGCTCGACGTTGGCCATAGAGTCGCGGACGCTTTAGTCCGCTCAACCGTGTTAGCCGTCGAGGTGGAGCAGGCCTTTCGCGACTTCGAAGCCGGTAGCGCCACAGCCCTTGCCAAGGTCGCTCCTACCAGCATCGTCTTTGGTGCCTGGGATTCCCGCAGCACTCAGGCGAAGCTGCCCCGCCTAATTGACTCCACCATCCGAGCTTACAAAGTCCGGCAGTTGGAGCGAGCAGCGCAATACTTTTCGGCCCTGGAAAAGGAAGAGGTCGAAGAGTTGCTAGGCATGAGCAGCAGCGAAAAAGCAGAAAGAGACTTGCTGAGCGGGGAGGGCTTCTTGGATGCGCCAGCTGGACGGACCCACGGAGGCGTGATCGCGGCTGGTGAAATTGTTCGAACTGCCGTGGTTAACCTGACAGCGCTGCGCGCCCTAAACGCTTCTTTGGCGGCAGAGACTATCCGGCTTAGGCGCTATATACTTGGACTTACTCTCCTCGCAGCCTCCGCCCCAATGGATCTTTTCCTGAGACAAGGATGCTTGCTGGTGGCTGATCCTAAGAAGCCCTCTGAGTCGGAGCTTGTGTATCGCGATGGTCGCCGCGAACCCTTCGGCGCTGCCCTCGCCCCGGTTGAAGAGTATGCGGCATTGGCTGCTGCGGACTTCGGCGTCTCTCCGTCTCGAACGGTCGATTTCGACCCGTCTGCAGCAAAGGGGTTGCTCGGCGCGAAGGAAAAGAAAAAGGCTGAGGCCAAGGTGAAGAAGGAAAAGAAGACTGCCCCAGGGGCAAAGAAGGAACAGTAGCGATGGCCGCGCTGTTGAGCCTGACGATCCGATTCCTCAGCGGGCGCTATCACGGCGAGGAATGGCCTCCTTCACCGGCTCGCTTGTTTCAAGCGCTGGTCGCTGGAGCCGCCCTCGGCACCAGCCGGGAAGAGTGGCAGGCTGAACACGGCGCCAGTCTCCGCTGGTTGGAAACGCTGGCCCCGCCGCGGATTTGGGCGCGCCCTGGCGCCGACGGGGCGTCTTACACCAGCTACGTGCCCAACAATAGCCTTGACGGATGGGCGAGCACCAAGACATCGAAACAGATCAGGCCCAAGCTGCTGCGCGGGCATGTCGTTGGGGAGGCAGACCTCATCTACCAGTGGGACATTCATGATCTCAACGGTGTGGGACCGCACGTGGCCTCCCTGGACCGCGCTGCATCCAGACTCGTGGCGCTTGGCTGGGGCATGGATTTCGCCATGGCTTCCGCGACCCTTGACCCAACCCCCGTCGGTGCCGGCCGCTCTTTCTTTACGCCCGGCGCCCGTGCCGGCACTGTTACCAGGGTGCCGGTGCCTGGGTTTCTCGATCATCTGAAGGCAAGCCATCTCGCCTTTCAGAACCGAATCACCGAACAGGGTGTGAATCCCTACACACATCCAACGAAGTTCGGCCAGACCCGCTATCGCGAAGCCTCGGGCGTTGCTGGGCATAGATATCTATGCTTCGAGTTGGTTAAAGATGATGGGGCCCGCTTTTCCGCGCCATGGGGACAAACGCAGACCCTTGCCGCCTGGGTTCGGCACGCCGTCGGAGCTGCCCTAAAAGCGGAGGAGTTGGATCAGGAATGGATCGACTCGTATGTACTCGGCCATACCAGTTCGAAAGACCTCGGGCGTCGACTCTCGTTTGTTCCATTACCTTCTGTAGGCCACCAACATTCCGACGGGGCGATTCGGAGGGTGCTCGTCGTTGAGCCCCGCAACGCGAGTGCCTCCGACGCGGAAGCCATCGATCTCCTGCGAATTAAACTACCGGGCACTGCGCTCATCGCCGAAGGCGAGACCTGGCCAAGGGCAATACTCGCCCCCGTTATCGACGGGAGTGTCGTCTTCCCCCGCTACATCGGTGAGGCCAATGACTGGAGCACAGTAACGCCAATGATCCTTCACGGCCATAACGCAATGAGGGGTCAAATCTCAGTGGTTAAGACGGAGCGCCTTTTGCTGCAGGCGTTCGAAAAAGCCGGCTTCCCGGAAGACAGAATCTCCCAGATGGTTTTTCAAACCGCGCCATTTTGGGCCGGCTCAGAGGCACCGGTGAAGATTCGTGTACCGAGGCATCTGTCGCAATGGCCCAGACTCCACGTCCGAGTCGTCTTCAAGGACAAGGTACGGGGGCCAGTTTTCGCCGGTCTCGGGTGCCACTGCGGCATCGGCGTCTTCGCCGCACGCGGGGAGTAGGTCCCATGCGCAAATCCTACCTGGTTTGCTACGACATTTCCGATGACAAACGTCTACGCAAGGTCTTCAAGACCATGCGTGGATATGGCGATCATTTGCAGTACTCGGTGTTTGAATGCCAGCTGACCCCGACCGATATGATCTTGCTGCGGGTGGAGCTTGGCGCGATTATTCATCACGACGAAGACCAGGTGCTTTTCGTTGATCTTGGGCCG
>JBAUOG010000023.1:0-6530 GCA_049579625.1 Bryobacteraceae bacterium | reverse complement strand
CAATGGCTCCCATCATCTGAGCCTTCGTGCAACCAGCTAATACCAAGTCCGTCTTCTTGATGGTGCGTGGAAGGTAGGAGCGTACGGCTGCCCCGTTAAAGCAGATAGGAGCACGCAGCTTGGGATTCCAAAAATCGGGATCGTCGATTCCTGCGGCCCATGAGCGTTCTACCATGCACGTGAAACCGTTCTTCCCTTTGACTGCGGTTTCGTAACCATGCCGCCCCAGGACCACGATCTCGGCGTCGTTAGATATGGATTCCGGGGCGGCGCTCCTCGCCAGCGCGATTTCGGCGTCTCGCTCCATCAGATATCGGTCAAGAGGGGCCATGCTCGGGTATGCCGTTTTGGTGTCCGGCGCTTGCGCCTGCAACATGGCAGCCAACACGTAACACAGCGCAAGGTTTATGATTGCAATCGTCCTGACAGTCTTCCGATTCACAGAGGTTTCTCCTTTTTTGAAGTGACAAATTTCTCCCGGCGACGGGTGGTCCAAGCACCGCCCGCTTGCACAAAATCTCTCCGGTGACTGCGCGGGGCAGGCACTGTTCTATTGAATTCCTGCGACGTTGCTCACTGAGCCGCGGAGAAGAAATCGACGAGCACCGGCGCCAAAACCTTCATATCGACGTTGTGGTCCTGGCCTGCGAGCAGGCGCCGCTGCGACCCAGGCACAGCCGCCACAACGGTGTCGACCGCTTTTCTCAGTTTCTCCGGGCTCTTTTCACCGCCGATGACGAGTGTTGGAGTGGTGATCGATGACGAAGCCTTCAGCACGGACCAGTCATTGATTATGGTGAGGTCGTAGGGGAGCGTATGCGCGACGGACTCGTTTTTCTTCCAGGCCCCACGCATGAAAAGCCGCATCATATAGACAAATGGCTTGGGAGCCCCAAAAACTTCGGTCATGAAGTAGGTGGCCGCCTCCGTTCGCTCTCCTGACGACGCCAAGGCTTCAAGCTGCTTCACCGCACCCGCAAGTTGCTGAGGCGCGCCATCGTTCGTGGTCACATATGGCGGTTCGTAGAGAGCCAGCCGTTTTATGCGGACGCCATTGGCCGCTGCATGCAAGGCTAGGCAGGCCCCGGATGACATGCCGAACACCAACGCCGAGCCGCCGACTATGTCGACCACGGCTTTCAAATCCTCAACCTCCCGTTCAACAGCGTAGGGCTTAGTGTCTCCACTTCCGCCCCTCCCGCGCCGGTCATAAACGTAAACTGTGAAGTGCCGGGCCAGCAGAGGAGCGAGTTTCGGCGTTGGACCGTTTTCGCGGTAGCAGAATGCGCCGTCCACGAGGATCAGAGGGGGGCCGTTGCCCAAACGGCTGAATGCGATGCTTGTGCCATCGGGCGAAATCACAGTGTTGTTCTCTGCCATGTCCCTTATCTCCGGGCCTTCCTGCGACACGAAGTGAGCCACTACAATCGTCAACGCCAGCGCCAGAATTGCCGCGATCCATCGCTTAAGGGGGCGCTTGGGACGGCGCACGGGTTGTTGATCTAAAGAAACCGGCTTCACTTCATCCACCAGCTTTGACCTCCATCAAATGTTCAGACTCGGCTGGCGGGCAAAAGTCATCGGTACCCAAGCGCAAAAGTTGTACTGGGCGGCAGTGTAAGAATCTAAACGGGAAGTTCCATCGGAAGGTCGAATCGCGGAAAGAGAGTCTCGGTGTCCAGGAACGAATTGACGCCCGCGATCCGGTCGCCGGAGAGTTCCAGCACGATCAGCGCCCAGGGCCTGTGTCCGCCCTCAGGACTTGGGCGGTATTGACCAAATGCCGGCCAACCGCAAGCCGCTGTTGGAATCAGGCGGGAACCACGACACCCACATCCCAGACCCAACATCCAAGTTCGAATCGCCTGTGGACCCTGAATCCATAGAGTGTAGGGCGGCATGGACAAGGTCGTGTCTTCCCGCAGAAGCGTTGAGAGTTGGTCAATGTCGTAGCGCTCAAACGCCTCGACATAACGCCGGAGCATCTGCTCCTGTGATGCAGAAAGTGCAGCGGGATCGCTGGCGTGGCGGTGAGCCAGCGTAGCTCTCGCCCGTTGCAACGCACTATTGACGCTGGCGACGGAGCTTTTCAGCGACTCCGCGACTTCGGCGGCTGACCAGCCGAGAACTTCCATCAAGAGGAGCACGGCCCTCTGCTTTGACGTGAGGTTCTGAAGGGCGGCCACAAAAGCGAGCCGAATGCTTTGGCGCATGATCGCCCGTTCGGCGGGATCGGCATCGGACGGGATGGCGCGAACGTCTGCTATAGGCTCAATCCAGTATTCGCGTGGACGTTGGATCAAGGCGTCGAGCGGCGGCGCACCGGAGGAAGGGACGCCCTCTTCCATCGGGCGTTTCCGCCGCTTTCGATCCGCAAGTTCATCCAAACACACGGTGGTCGCAATTCTATACAACCAGGTTCGCAAAGCCGCCCGGCCGTCAAATTCGTCCAGGCTCTTCCAGGCGCGAATCATCGTCTCTTGGGCCGCATCATCGGCGTCAACTACGGAGCCAAGCATGCGGTAGCAGTGGCCCGCCAAGGCCGGTCGATGGACCTCGATCTGTGAAACATCCGCGACCATTTGTGGTAAACGTACCACACCAGAAAGTAGAATTCCCGGAACCCCGGCTCGGCTTCAGCGGGTTACTAATTGCCGTCTCCGCACTGCTTTCTCCTCGGGCTGATTGTCCATTTCCAGAAGAACTCCCGGATGGCGGCGGCGAGATTTGTCGGGGCCATAAGAACGGCGGAATGATCCAGACCGATCTCAAGCACCGAGACAGCGAAGGCGGCGTGGCGTTATGGATCGGATTAGGAACCGAAGCATACTTTAGCAATCTGCGTATATCGCGCTGACGTGCGCCGCCAGGCGAACTGCAACTGAAACGAAAATCCGTGCGTCACGCGTCACCACGACCGACGATATGCCTGTTTCACAATCTCAATCTTTCCACGAAGCGCTCTATTTTGCGTGCGCCCGTTCGGGCGAAGTCGCCTTCCCGCCTCCAGATGAGGACGACCTTCTCGCCTTCGGGACCTTGCCGATTCGAGGATCCTTGGCCGCGATCAGTTCGCAGGCGCGTAGCGACGCCTCCTCGAAATCCGGCGCATCGACTGGAAGGACCTGCCAGCCTGTTACCTTCTTTTGAAATATCTGAACGGATCGCATGTTCGGGAACTCGCGGCGCAGACTCTCGTGGTGTACCTCGGTCGTGGCGAGCCAAACGCCGTTATCGGCGGTTCCTTCGCGACGTTCGCGCAATATGAGAACAACCTTCTCCTCAAAGTAGACCGCGACGCAGCCGAACATGGGGCGGGTCCTGGGCGACAGGGCGGCGAGCGCTTCGAGTACGAACTCGTGCGGGACCGTTCTACGCTGCTTGGCTGTGAAGAGAACCTCGTCCAGCGAACGAGTAGGCGTGTTGCGACGGGTTGCCGACATCCGACTGTATGATACCGATATTCTTTAGCGCCACGACATCCCGGACGTTGACTGCGGCCCAATCGCACAGTGGACTACTGGCTGCAGTCCGGCCCGGCGCCACGTGATCCGTAGCCGTGACCGACGCAATTATTACCAGTCACAAGCCCGTTTAGCAGTCTCTATCCTTGTTCGCCCCTGAAAACCGTCAAGCCGGCGATTCGCTCCGGAGTTTACCCTACCCCGTCAGACGCCCTGGACCGAATTCGTAAGTGAGCGTGTCTCTTGTGCCCCTGAGTGCGTTGGCTCGGTGCAGCTTTTCCGCCAGCAGCACCCAAATGATGCCGAGGCCATTGCAATGGGAGCAACGGCCACCGGCGGAGTCCCTCCCTGCTCCCGCACATTCAATGCAGTCAGCGGTCAGGCGAGTTCCCTCCGGCGCATTGCCGCTGCCTATTCCAGCTTGTTTGATCACCTTCGCATGGTGCTGGTGGATCAGCCAGCGGACAAGCTCGCGCATTCGTGAGTCGCCCCCGATTTGTCGAAAAGTCCGAAGGCTGTGGCATCTTGGAACCAATGAGCCGGGTTTGCGGTAGGCTCGATCTCGGCCCGCAACACCTAATACGCCCTCCCCGGGGATTTCATTCCGTGCTGACCTCGGTTATACTCTTCTCGGAGCGACACCCGCCTCCGGAGTGAACATGAGCGAACCCCATGAAAAGCTGAACGAAAAACCTGAAGAAGTCAAGACGATTGAAACCGAAGAGCTGACCGAAATCGAGCAGGAAAAGGTTGCCGGCGGCATAATGAAAACAAAACACGACTCTGGCGGCAACACCCTTAACCCGTAAGGCATCGCCTTGCCGCAAACTGGGCGATGTCACTGCCTCATCTTTGCAGTGAGTTTTCCGTCTGCGGCCGAGGCGGAAGGTCGAGCCGACCGGTTCGCTTGGGCCAACTCCTTCTCTAGCAGCCACATCCAAGATGCCAGGTTTAGAACCTCGGGGACAGTCTGCTATGGAATGACGTCCAATGCCGACACGCTGAGCCCTCGGTCTGCACGATTAGCGACGACAACGCCGTTTACCGTTCCCTATCCGCGAAGGCTGAACTGAAGCCAGTCAGTTCAGCGGTTTAGCGGTTATCCGCCAAGTTGAGTGACGCCGACATCAGTAATCTCCCAGAACGCCGTACAGGATAGCTTACAGTTCCGCGCCTCCTCTACGGTCGGCTTACGCGACCGAAAATGGTTCAGGAGCGCGCGTTCGCAGTTTTGCCGACCGGGCTACTGTTTTTCTTTGTGGTAATTGGGGAAAGGCGGCTTCTCGTATTTGGGCAGCGGGTGTTCTTTCAACTCTTGAAGGGCCACCTCCACGGCTTTCTCGAGCTGTGGGTCGTGGCCTTGCCGGACCAAGGCCGGGTCATAATCGACTTCGATATCGGGGGGCACGCCGTGGTTTTCGACATCCCACTCCTTCGCCAAGTTATAGAACGCGAGGTTGGGTGCGGTGACGAAACCACCGTCGATTAATTGGGGGAACCCAAAAATGCCTACCAAACCACCCCAGGTGCGCTTCCCAACCAGCTTGCCGACCTTCTCCTGGCGGAACAGCCATGGCAGCGCATCGCCGCCCGAGCCGGCATATTCGTTGATGATCATCACCTTTGGTCCGAAGATCTGATTCTGGGGCGTGGTGAACTCCAGGCCATAGCGCGTCATGAAGAAATTCGTTTGTGGCCGCTTGAGGTAGTCGATGATGTAGTCGGCGATGTCTCCGCCCCCATTGAACCGCTCATCAATCACTGCACCCTCCTTGCCGATTTGCGCAAAGTAGTAGCGGTTGAAATTCGTGTAGCCTTGCCCGGCGGTATTGGGCAAATAAACATAGGCGAGCCGCCCACTGCTCATCTGGTCGACCTTCATCCGGTTGTCGTCCATCCAGGCGCGATTGCGCAGGTTGAACTCGTTAGCGATGGGAACAACCGTGACCTCGCGCGAGCCGGTTCCGGAGGGATCCGGACCTACGCGTATGACAACCGATTTGTCCGCAGTCCCTTCAAAGAATGCGTAGACACTTTGCGGCGGCAGGAGATCGCGGCCATTCACGGCAAGCAGATACTCCCCGGGGACAACATTCACGCCGGGCTGAGTAAGGGGGGCTTTCAGGTCCGGGTTCCAGTTCTCGCCCCGGTAAACGCGGGCGAACCGGTAGCGGCCGTTCTCGATTTTGTAGTCGGCTCCGAGCAAACCTCCTGGCACCTTCTTCACTTCGGGATAGGCTCCTCCGCCCACGAAGAGGTGGCCAACTGAAAGCTCACCGAGCATCTCTTGGAACAAATAGTTGAGATCTTCACGGCTGGCGATGTTCTCAGCGTAGGGCCGGTATTTCTCTTCGGCGACCTTCAGATTCAAGCCGTGGGCGTTTGGGTCGTAAAAGAAGTCGCGCTCGATACGCCATATCTCGTGATAGATCTGACGCCATTCCTCTCTTGGATCGACCCGCATTTCCATAGCGTCCGTCTTGAGCACACCTTCATTCGGCTTTGGCGGGGCGCCGGACAAAGCAATGAACCATTTGTCGCCCTGTTGGAACAACATCTTCTCGCCGTCGTGAGACAGATCGAAAGCTTTGGTGCCCTCTACAACTTTCTCGGTCTTGCGAGACTTGAGATCGAACTTCTGCACGGTGAAGGTTGGCTCGTCCCGCAACGCGTCTGTCACGTCGCTCGCTTCGATCAGGTAAAGGATGCCCGTTTTGCCGGCGAACAACCCGAGATAGTCGCGTTCTGCAATTGGCAGCGCCAGAATGCGCTGGTCGATGTTGTCGAAATCGATGCGGACGGTGACCGGTTCTTTCTCCTTCTCCTTATCCTTGTCTTTGTCGTCTTTTTTGTTGGCATCGGCCGGCTTTTCGTCGTCGCTTTCGGGCGCGATGGGCGATGGGTCTTCCTTGCGTAAGACAACCACATAAGCGCTGCGCGTAACTTTGCGATCGATGCTTGACATGTCCAGCCAAGATGTGGACAGGCCGCGATTGGTGCTGTTGGTGAAGTAAAGATACCTGCCGTTCTTATCCCACTGTGCGTAGTCTGCGTCGCTTAATCCAT
>JBAUOG010000022.1:0-3828 GCA_049579625.1 Bryobacteraceae bacterium | reverse complement strand
AGCTGGCGCTCCGCCGGCGCTTTGAGACGCTGGAAGTGAGCATGACATCAGGCCGGGGTGTCCCCGATGAGCTGAGGAGCGCGCCGTTCGGATGAACATGCCGCAACCTCTTTCATCATTGAGGGTGTGCACTCCGGCGCTCATGCTGAGATCTGTTCAATGCCTGAATTTGTTGGAGGGGTTTCTGCATCGTTTGGGAGCGACTAGGCGGCATTTCACCGGAGGCGCCGCCCGCTGACGCGCGCGGTTGCTATGAAAACAGGTGTTGTTGGTCTGGGGACAGGCTCGCTGTGTCCACGCGGCGACGGGCTTCGGTGACGCGATACGGAGATCTGTGCGCGCCTTGGGACACAGGTGCCTGTCCCCGGTCGGCATCCGTTTTCATCATTGCGGGTGTGCCGTTGGGCAACTGGAGGCGAATTCGGATGCCAACCAGCGCGCCAACCAAGATGCACGTGAACACGGCCAAACTTGTGATCAAGTGACTCATGATCTTCGAGATTGGACAGGCGGAACCTCAGGCCGGCAAGCCAGGACTCCTGAGCGCCGCGATGAGTTCCATGGATTTCGTTTCAGCGATCACGTTGAAGCTGATGTCCGGAGGCTCCGCGGCCAGATCCAGGACGTTTAGAACAGCCAGGTAGAGGTTTGACTGAATATGGCGATTCAATTCCTCCTCGGACCTCCATCGTTCCAGATAGAGAATGGTCCGTTTTCCACCGCAGCATGTTTCGTAGACTCCGGAACTCAAGCATCCGGGCTTGGTCCTGAGGCGATCGACCGAAAACTGCAAGAGCTCGATGATCTCCTCGCGCTTGCCAGCGATCGGCGTTAATTCAATCAATAAGAGGATCACGTCGCACCTTAGTCGGAAGCCTCATGGCTGACTTTGAATCCGAAGAACTTTCGCAAAGCTATGGCAGGAGAGTTGCCCGATCGTGTAAGTGCAATCGGGGCTCCACTCGGTGGAAGGGCGGCGCAAGCGGCCCTAGCAGGCTGCTGAAAAAAGGCGGGAAACCGCTCTCTGACGGTCACGGCTCCGAAGCGCCGGTGTTTGTTTGTAATGAGTTGCGGATTCCCGATAGTGAGCGGGTGAAGTGGAGGCGGCCTTTTTCAGCAGCCTGCTAGGGTCCGAGTACTAAGGGTTTGACGACGTATCGGGGAAAACGGAAGTTGCTAAGTGGAAGCGTGAAAGGGCGGGATACCGCCCCTCAGGATTGCATGCCGCCTTTTTCGTGCTTAGTCGGAATATGCAACCGCCGCATCGTGGTGTAAAGCGTGGAGGGCTTCATTCCAAGGATGGACGCAGCGCCAACCGGACCTTTAATCCGCCACCCGGTCGTATTCAACACGGAGACGATGTGCTGGCTCTCGGCTTCCCCCAGTGTGCGGGTCCGCACCACATTCTGGCTTCGCGGCAGCTGTACGTTGAGCTTCTCGCCTGTAGTTACGATCACCGCCCGCTCGATGACATTCCTCAATTCGCGAATGTTGCCGGGCCATGCGTAGCGCCTCAGTTCGTCCATCATTCTGCTGGGGACGTGGCGGATTTTCTTGTCCATCTTCTTTGCGAACTCCCGCAGGAATGCCGTCACCAGCAGCGGGATATCCTCCGGGCGTTCACGCAGCGGCGGCACATGGATAGGAAATACATTGAGCCGGTAGAACAGATCTTCCCGGAAGGTCCCGTTCTTGACCTTCTCCTCAAGATCGCGATGGGTGGCAGCGATGAGGCGCACGTTAACGTGAGACGTCTTCGCACAGCCCAGACGCTCAAATTCGCCATCCTGTACAACCCGCAGCAGCTTCGCCTGCACATCCATTCCCAGCTCGCCGATTTCATCGAGAAAGAGCGTGGAGCCGTCCGCGGTCTCAAACCGGCCGATCTGCCTGGTGAGCGCTCCTGTATAGGCGCCCTTCTCCCGGCCAAACAGCTCGCTCTCGATAAGCGTCGATGGCAGGCTCGCGCAGTCGACCTTCACCATCACGCGGCCTTTGCGCTTGCTCTGGTTATGTATGGCACGGGCTATCAACTCCTTGCCGGTGCCACTTTCACCTGTGATCAGAACCAACGAATCCGTACCAGCGACCTGCTCCACCTTCTTCAGGACTGCTGCGAGGGCCGCGCTTTGGCCCACAATGTCCTCATACCTGCCGGTGTATCGTATCTCGTCCTGCAGGTATTTGGTCTCGGCTTGCAGCGTATCCTTTAGGCGTTTGATTTCCGCATAAGACTGCCGGAGCGCTTCTTCCGAGAGTTTCCGTTCGGTGATGTCCAGGGACACTCCCGTCAGCCTGTCTGGTTCCCCCGGCGCCCCGTGACGAACAGCACCAAGGCTGGATATCCAGCGCATCGTTCCATCCGCGCGGATGATCCGGAATTCGACCTGCTTTTCCTCGCCGGCCGGGGTCTCTTCCTCGATGGCGCTCAGGACGACTTTGCGGTCGTCCGGATGCACCAGAGCCAGAAGTATGTTCAGATCGAATTTGTCCGCCGGACGCAAGCCATGTAATGCCTTGGCTTCATCCGTTGCCCAGATCTCTCCGGAGCGGGGCTCCAGCGTCCACAGACCGGCCTTTGCGGCAGCAGCGGCTAATCGAAGCCGCTCCTCACTTTCGCGCAGCTCCTGCTCGCTTCTCTTCCGGGCCAGGGCGTTGGCGAACACTTGTGCGAGAAGTTGAAGCCGCTTAACAAGGGCGTCAGGCAACTCCCGCTCCTGAGTTGTAGAGTCAAAGGACAGCACGCCGAACACAGGACCCTCCCCAATCCATAGCGGGAACCCAAGAGTCGACTTCACGCCGAGAGCCAACCAAGTCTGTTGGTCGATAGCCGCATCGGGGGGAGCATCCGCGATTCTCGCGAGGCACATGATCTCTTTGCCGGTGAGTTTTCGTTGCACCCAAGGGAAGTAGGTATTGCCATCCATGCGATCCGGAGGTGGAGGCATGCCCGCGCTCCGGTAGAAATGACTTAAGAGGAAGATTCCTGCTTCAGTTCGAGAAGCTTGCCATACCGAGGATTGATCAAGACCAAGGCGCTCACAGATCGCAGTCAGCGACTCTTCGATTTCGTCGTCAACTCGTTCTGCGGGGAGATTAACGAATCTCACCGAGAGCTCGGCGAGCAGCGTTTCGAACTTCAATTGCTCGCGCAGCTCGTCGAGGGCTACCTTCGCGCCCTGCTCTGGGACAGCATCAACCATTAGGCAACCCTCCGGGGCCCCTTCTTAGCTAGCAAGTCGCAGGCCAAACGAAGAAGTGATTATCTTGCAATGGGATGAAAGACTCGCTGCGTTGATTGACCCATCCCCATGGTTCCTGTAACGCAGCGTGGGCGGGTGGGCTCACCCAACAATTCTCAAGAACTTCTCGCGAACTGCACTGACTACGGTTTCCGAATTATACCCGTCAATCCCAAGAAACAGTTAACTACTAATGTTGCGCGGGCTGAACTGTCGCTCGCGACAGGTGGTGGGTGAAGGAGTATTCATGGCCCGGAAAGGGCGCGATTCAGTCCCTTAAGACGCTATGCCGACCTTTTGTAGTTTCCGCCCGAAACGTGCGCATTGCCTCAATCCCTCTTAAGTGTCTTTGCTTGCATCCCGCCTGAGCCTTGACCTATTAAGTAAGTGGCTTTGGTGGCAAACCTGCTTTGGATGAGTGTGCTTTCAAATCAAACAGTTCCGGATATAGGTGGTGCTTAGCAGGTTGCTGAAAAAGGCGGAAAACCGCTCCCTGACGGTCACGGCTCCGAAGCGCCGGTGTTTGTTTGTAATGAGTTGCAGATTCCCGATAGTGAGCGGGTGAAGTGGAGGCGGCCTTTTTCAG
>JBAUOG010000021.1:0-2818 GCA_049579625.1 Bryobacteraceae bacterium | reverse complement strand
CGGGCAGAAAGCGCGCCCACTGGAGAACGGCGATGTTACAAGCAGAGCAGTAGCGACCTCTTGCCGAAGTGTTGGATGCTCGGCAATGAATAAGCTTCGGCATCTCAGGCGACCTGGGCTTTCGGTGGAGAACGGAGCTGGATCTGGACAGCGGTAAGTCGCTCGATCACAACCATAGGACCACCGCACAGCGGACAGGTCCAGAGCGGAGCCAACTGGCTTGGCGTATCAGAGTGAGTTGATGCTGGGGGCGTCACGGGTGACCCGGCCGTAAGCAGGTGCTTACAAAGAGGAACCAGTGCCCCACGACGGCGGCTGGCGAGGAAACCGAAGTGGCGGATGCGGACGAAGCCAGGCGGCAGCACATGCAGTAAAAAGCGACGCAAGAATTCGTCGACATGCAGAGTCAGGAATCGCGTCTTGTTTTTGTGAGCGGAGTCGCGCCAGCGGAACGTCACCTTGTCCTCAACGAAGGAAACGAGACGGCGGTTGGAAATCGCAACGCGATGCGTGTAGGCGCCGAGGTAACGAAGCACCTGCTCGGGTCCACCGAAAGGCGGTTTGCAGTAGACCACCCAGCGCGGCGCGTAGAGCTGACGGATCAAACTCCGGAACAGCCTGGGCTGAGCCAGGCCGCGAAGCAGGCCGTGGAACTGGAGTTGTCCGGAAGCGTGAGCCTGCTGGAGCGCTTCGAGAAACTTACCGCGGAAGACTTCGCTGAGAACCCCTTGCGGTAGAAAGAAGCGGTCACTTCGGGGGCGCACCCAGTGCGCGTGATCGCGAGACAAGCCGCCGGCAGCCACGACGCAGTGAACGTGGGGATGATGCTGCAGCTTCTGATTCCAGGTGTGGAGGACGCTGAAGAAGCCGATCTCGGCGCCGAGATGCTTCGGGTCCGCGGCAATTTCGATCAGGGTCTGGGCGCTGCAGCGGAAAAGCAGTCCGTAGATCACTTCTTTGTTTTGCAAGGCCAGAGGCGCCAATTGGTGGGGCAGCGTAAACACGACATGAGCGTAGGGCGTAGCGAGCAGTTCGGCGCGCCGGGCGGCCAGCCAGCGGTCGCGCGTCTGGCTCTGGCACTTCGGGCAGTGCCGGTTGCGACAAGAGTTATAGGAGATGGCGCGATAGCCGCAGCCGGAGCACTGATCCAGATGGCCGCCCATTGCGGCGGTGCGGCACCGCTCGATGGCTACCAGGACTTTAAGATGCATCCAGGTGAACCACGCGGGGGGCCGGTCCATGAATCGGTGGCCGGCGGCGGCGATGATATCGGCCAACTCCAGGAGTGGCCCCTTCATTCACTTCTTGCGGGAACCGTTTTTCGGGTTCGGGGCCGCCGCCAGGGTGAGCGAGTCGAGCGGGCTTCGAGTGGCTTTGAGATGCCGCTCCGACAGGTGCAGGTAACGGCTGGTCGTCTTCAGATCGGCGTGACCCAGCAGGAGTTGAATGGTACGCAAGTCGGCGCCGGATTCGAGCAGGTGGGTTGCAAAGCAGTGCCGCAGGGTATGCGGATGGACGCTTTTATCCAGTCCCGCGCGCACGGCTGCTTGCTGCACGGCATCCCATACGCTTTTGGATGTTATGGGGACATCGCCGTTGGGATGAGTGCCTTTGCTGGGGAACAGGTAAGTTTCCGGTTTGGGGTTCGCCGAGCGCCAGTAGTCGCGAAGTTCCTGTAGTAGCCTCGGGCTGAGCATGACGTTGCGATCCTTCTTCCCCTTGCCCTGACGAATGCGGATCAACATGCGCTCGCTGTCAATGTCGCTGACCTTCAACTGAACTAATTCTTCGCGCCGGATGCCGGTGGCATAGAGGACGAGCAGCCAGATTCGATGCAGCGGGCTGGCGGAGGATTGGATCAGACGTCCGACTTCTTCCTGCGAGAGGACTTCGGGCAGGCGAATCGGCCGTTTGGGAACCGGCATGTCGTCAACCTGCCACGGGCGCTTGAGGGTCTTGAGATAAAAGAACCGTAGGGCGGACAGTTGCTGAGCGACGCTGACGGCCTCCAGTTTGCGATCGGTGAACAGATGGGCTTGGTACTGTCGGATGTGCTCCAGGCCTAACCTGTCGGGAGGAGTCTTGAAGTATTGAGCAAACTCCTCAACGGAATGGAGGTAAATGCGAGTGGTAATCGCAGACAAATTCCGACGCTGGAGTTCCTCCAGCATCGCTTTTCGTAGATGGGTCACGGGGACTCTCCTCGTGACCTAGAATAGTGCCGCCAGGCAGTTGCTGATTTGCTACGAAACCGGCCCCCGTTCTTAGCCACGCGAAGCGTCTGCCGCGCTCACGCGGCTTCGTTGTGTGCTGAGCATGTTCAGTAGCTAAAGGGTGAAAGTCCCTGCCCAACCTGATGGAGGTGAAGGGCTAGAGATGATGCAAGGGCTATCGCCGCGAGGCGGGGTCTGAAAGAAGCATGGATCAAATGTGCGAGTCGATGGACAAGAACCGAATACAAGGCGTGAGCGTCGGACGAGCGGGCAACTTACCGCAAAGTCCATATCCATCAAAGATGCGAAACGTAGATTCGGCGGCTGTGCACAGAAGGCGACTGAACTTACCTCAGGAGATCTGCTTTGTGTCGCTTCGGCGACTGAGACTGCCGAAAGGTAGTTTGACCGCAGAGCAGAAGTCAGCAGAGGGCATATTAGGTTACGCAGTCGGCGAAGCTAGTGAGGCACTCCAACGCCGAAAGGCGGAGTCAACAAGATAGGCTGAGCCGGAAACGGTAACTGAAGGCCCAAACGAGAAGAGCGGCAATTAGAGCATGGATCTCAAGAACGACAAGCGGCAGAACATCCAGATGGAACTGGAC
>JBAUOG010000020.1:0-12582 GCA_049579625.1 Bryobacteraceae bacterium | reverse complement strand
TGACTCAGCCTTCGGCGGCGGTCACCAATTCCAGCAATTGGCGGCTATTGATGATCCTGACGTTCTTGTAGGGCTTAGTGAAGTCTTTGATGTTGCCGGTGACAATGTAGTCGGCGTTGGCGGCGCTGGCACATTCGTAAAAGCGGTTGTCCGAATCGTGCTTGGAGACCGCCAGCACCTCCGTAGGACAGACCATGGTGGCCTCGGCTTCGATGAGGCGCAGCAAATGTGAGACATCTTTGGGATTCAGGCGGGCAAACTTTGGCCGGCGGAACACCTCGCGGTATTCGGCCAACACGGCTTCGGAAACGCATAGTTCGAGAGCGCGAAAAGCCACGAGCTCGACCACCAAAGCTTGACGGCCGGAAGGTTTGAGGGCCGCGGAGATCAGTACATTGGTATCGAGGACGACCCGAAGGCGGCTCATTTCGCTGGCTGTTTAGTTTTCCTGTCCCGCTGTTGTCGGACTCCGGTGACTTCGGCGTCGATCTCCCGTTCCGTCAGTTGATCCAGGCCCGCCAGCCTGGCGCTTTGCTGCACAGCTCGCAGAGCCGCGACGAGATCGTAGTTGATCGGGTTGTCCTGCTTTTGCTCGTACTGCCTGAGGGCCTCCCTGACAAGCTCGCTTAAAGTGCGGTTTTCCCTCTTGGCCAAGCGTTCCGCGCGCTTGAACTGTGCGGGTGGCAGGGAAACGGAAAGTGTATTGGTGGTTCTCATATGGTTCGTGCTTATTAATACTGAGTGTGATGCTCTGAGCCTTCCTGTAGAATAGCAGACGCATCGGATCCGTCAAGCCTTTGTATGGAAGGGTACATCGGTAAAGCTTGGAGCCGGGTAACGGGTCACCACTCTTACCCAATCTCCTCGCTTCCGCTTCACCCATGCTGGCGCACGGGGATGCCCGCGGCACCTGGTTTACCAACGGGCCTGCCCCTGCTGGAAGGGAATCGGTTGCGTGAACGGGGCTCCCTTCTCCCAGAGCGATAGGTACGCGTTTATCCTGTTTATCGGCGGCCATACCATCTCACTTTCGCTACACTCTGGAGTCTACGCAGGCGACCACAGCCCGTCCGAAGCGAGTGACCAAGCAGTACTGATCGCTCACCGCCCGCAGTCCCTGGGGTGGGATTGCTGCCGCAAGCATGCCCCACATGTCCGCCAGAGCGGCGCGCACTTCCGGGAGCCGTTAAAGTAGATTTAAAGATGGAGGGTACGGACGTGCAGTTCGACCGGATCTCGATAAACTCAGCCATCTGCCACGGGCAGGCCTGCGTGAAAGGGACACGCATGCCCGTCCACCAGATTGTGCGCATGCTGGCGAATGGCGACACGGTCGAGGACCTGCTCCGGGAGTACCCCTTTTTGTCCCGCGAGGACATCATGGCTTCCCTTGACTACGCCGCTGGACTGGCGGAGGAGCAGATCACTCCGATTGAAGTCGCCCACCTCTAACGGATGAAAGTCCTGGTTGACGAGAACATCCCTCGCATGACCGTCGACGGTTTGCGGGCGCTCGGGCACGATGTAGTGGACCTTCGCGGCTGGCACAATGAAGGTCGGGAAGGCACGCCGACGATGAACCTCACACTTCCATTGACACCGGCGGAGGAAGCCAAGCTTCTCGCGAAAGCGCGGGAGGCAGGCACGACGCCGGAGCAGGTCGTTCGCCGGGCGATCGAGCCGATTCTGGCTTCTATTCCCGAACACGTCCCGCCGGTCAAGACCGCGAAGAAATCTCTCCTGGGGATTTGGTCGCAGTATGGGCCAGGGCCCTCGGAGGAAGAAATCGACCAAAACCGTGCCGAGATGTTTTCGACCTTCGGTCGAGACGACACCGCATGATTGCGTCCGTCGCGGACACCCGCGCCATCTACTTTATCCAGGGGTTGCCGCTGCTGGAAGGGAATCGGATGCGTGAACGGGGCCCCTTCCCCGAATGATCGGTCGATATGCATTCATCCCTCTAGCTTGAGGACCAGTCAAAACAAATCCAAAGGCTGAACAGGCCAACAACACCTGTTTTCATGTTCGGGATCAAGAATGAGACTCCTGATCATGACAAGCGTGGCCGACCCACCACATGAACGATCGGGTGGTTCGCCCGAGCACTAACTGTTGGCGGCCAGTTCCTGGCCAGCGTGTGTTTCGGGGCGAAGGGGGGCGGAGCTACTAGCTGGGAATTCAAGGCGAAAGCGGGTGCCGGCGCCCGGGTTGCTGTCCACTTCAATGATGCCGCTGTGTTCCTGCATGATGCCGTACGTGACGGAGAGACCGAGCCCGGTTCCCTTCTTCGCGCCTTTGGTGGTGAAGAAGGGATCGTAGATTCTGGCCAAGTTCTCAGGGTCGATTCCATGTCCAGTGTCGGCTACTTCCGCGTGAGCAAATCCGGCTTCGCCCCAGGACCGAACGGACAGCGTTCCGCCGTTGGGCATCGCATCGCGGGCATTCAGGAACAGGTTTAAGAAGACCTGCTGGAGCTTGCCCGAGTTACCCCGAATCTTCGGCAGGTTCTCCGAATAAAAGGGGCGGACCGAGATACCGGACTTCTCCAGCTGATGCTCGATAAGGTTGAGGGTTTCCCGCAAAACCCGGTTGAGATCGAGCTCCACGAATTCGGTGGGTGAAGTGCGCGAGAAGTTGAGCAGAGAGTTGACGATCTCGCTGGCGCGGAAGGTCTGCTTGGAGATTTTGTCGAGCAGTTTCGATTTGTGTTCGTCACCGATGACCTGCTTCGCCAGCATTTGTGAGTAGGTTGAGATCACAGCCAGCGGCGTATTCACCTCGTGTGCAACGCCTGCTGCAAGGAGGCCTATAGAGCTTAGCTTATCCGCCTGGACCAGACGCCGCTCCAACTCATCGCGATCGGTGACATCGTCGAAGATGATGAGGCGACCTATCTGGAGTCCGTCTTTGGAGACCAGCGGCGCAAGCGCAACATTGACGATGGATTCGACGGGCGGATCGGGTGGCTGTCCGATGCGCGGAAGGCCGTTGGCCGTAAGCGCCTTGAAGCTGCCGCTGCCAGGCCCGTTGGTTCCGTTTGTGATTCCATTTGTGGTCATCGCACGCGGGCCATGACCGTTCGCGGCCGGCGGCGGCTGTACCGCTCGCGGTTTCAAGGTGACCTTATACAAGTTATGAATGCCAGCCTGGCCCTTTAGCTCATCGAACCGCTGGCACATGTCTTCGTCAAACAGGTCGTGGAGACGCCGTCCGATGGCGCGCTCGCGCGGTATGCCGATCAACCGTTCGATCTGAGGATTCCAGCTCTCGACGCGGTCTTCGAGATCGGCTGCCAGGATACCCACGCTGATGGATTCGACAATGTTCTCGCTAAACTCCTTCAGGCGCTCGTACTCATCGAACTTACGTTGGAGGGAATGATAGAGGCGGGAGTTCTCGATGGCGATGGCGACGGACCCCGAGAGTGTACGGAGCAGTTCGACATCTTCGGTGGAGAGGAAGTCACCATCGGTGGTGCGGCTGACTCCAAACCACGCGATGGTACGGCCCCGAACGACACAGGGGATATATGTGGTCAGATCGAGTTCGGCGACCGTGTGGCGGACCGAAGCGGGGAGTGACTTGGATACGATATCGCGCAAGGCGCGGGGGCGCTCAAAGAACAGATACTCTTCGGTCGGCCGGGCATGGTCCAGGAACTGAAGGTCCAGCGCATCCCCGTCGTGGTTAAGTGGCTTCCCGGACTTCTGTGTAGCGGAAGAGAAGCGGAACTTGCCGGTATTCTCATCTCCGATAAAGAAGGCGATTTGCTGTAACGAAAGCGTATCCAACAGCCGGCTCGAAACGGACGTCAGCATCGCGTTCAGGTCGGTTTCGGAACTGAGCTCGCGGGCGAACTCAACCAAGGTTGAACGGTAGTCGTAACGGTCGCGATAAAAAACGTGGCGTTCCAATAGCTCCTGGATCCAGCGGCGGATCGGTTGGAAGATGAATGTCGCAAAGAGGATCAGAACCAGGAATGCCGGAGCGGTAATGGTGGCGGGATTGAAGATGACAAAAATCAAGCCATAGAAGGTGCCGAGCACAGCGAGGGTTGCCAGGGTGTAGACGTAGCCCTGTTGGAAAATGATGTCCACATCCATGAGCCGATAGCGGGTAACCGCGTAGGCCCAGGTAATTGGGATCAGCCCCAGCGAGAGCACGCTAAGGGTCATGAGATGGGTAGGCACCGAGCCAAACAGGTAAGGCACCACGTACCCGATGGCAAAGGGCAGGAGGCCCACGACAGCCCCGTTACGCAGGTACTTTAATTGCCGGCGGACGATGGGGTCGTCGGCAAAGCGATAGTCGAAGGTGAGGGCGATCACTCCAAGTAAATAGAGGGCCATGGAGAAGGCCATCAATCCGCGGTCGAACAGCCATCGCACTTCAATCAGCTGCACAGGGAAACGCACCCATCCCTGCGCAGTCGAGGCCAGCAGGGCCAAAATCGCGATCGCCGGAACGTAGAGAATCAGCCAGCGAAACCCTTTCGAAAAGAAGTTGGGACGCTCCAGGAATGTGACGCAGAAGTGCAGAAAGATGGTGGGCGCCAGCAGATTGCCTACGAGGTTCCCCCAGTACATGACCTCGTCAAACGTGTTGAGCTTGCCGGTGTAATGGAAACAGAACGCCAGGAATGAGAACAGACAGAGCAGGAAAAAGTGGAGGGCTTTGCGGGCGTTGGTGCGGCGGTAGAAAACGAAGAGGCCAATTGCCAGATAGGCGAAGCCGATGGCGTACTCATACAGCCGGCCCGCTTCGGGTTCGACGTTTTGAACAAAGATCTTATCCTTCTGAAACTCGATGCCGCCACGGCGGAGCGTGTATTGCGTCGGCTTTTCTTCGATGAGCGGGATGCTCCAAAGAATCCGGGCAACGTCGAGGGCGTGATGCACCGGGATGCCGTCAATGGCGACAAGTTCATCGTCCAGGTGAATTTGCGCCCTATCGCCGGACCCATCAGGGCTAATGTGAATGGCGAGGACTTTGCTCGGCCCGCTCGCGTCGCCTCGGTCAGCCCAAGTCACCCCGTCGTCCGGGACATGGAACTTCCGCAATTGCTGAAAGTTGATAATGGCAGCGACGATCGCTGCTGCGCTCAGCACCAGCAGAAGAGTATTCGCGAATTGGCTTCTCAGCTCGCGCACAGACCGGGTGGCTATCTTGACGCGCCACATCCCCTTTCCCCTTGCACGGGTTAAAGCATTTTACCTTCCATCGGCCGAGGACCGCTAGTGCCTTGAGAATATAACAACTTTGTGGCGTTGTTTACCTGAATTCTCACTAGCAAAACCCATTTACGGGATTACTGATTCGATTATTAATAGAAACATCCAATCCATCCCGTAATCAAACGTATGACAAAAGCGTACTTGCGAGCACATTTACGGCGCCGAGCCGATTCTTTGCTGGACTGCGGCGCGGTTCTCTTTCGCGACCTCGAGCGATGGATCAATCAGCAGCGCCTCGTCAAACTGGCTCAAGGCGTCCTTCAACCTGCCCTGTTTGAGCAAGGCCTCCCCAAGACCGTTGTGGGCGAGAGGATCCTTCGGTTTGAGCGAAACCCACTCCTGATAGAACGAAGAGGCCTGATCCCAATCGCCTGCGCGGCCGAGTTCCCTTCCCCGCCGCTCGAGGGCACGCGCCAACTGATCGGTAATCACAGCGTCATTCGGATAGGTGGTCGCCGTTTTGCGGAACTCGTCAATGGCTTCGGCCGTGCGGCCACCCTGCAAAAGCGCGAGGCCGAGGTTGTACTGGGTAACGGACAGATCGGGGCGCAGACGTAGTGCAATCTGAAGCTGGTCAATCGCCTCGGAGGAGCGCCCAACTGCTCGCAGGGCGATGCCGAGCGTAGAGCGGCATTCGGCGTCGTCAGGACTGATGCGAACTGCATCGAGCAACAGCGGGACCGCGCCCTGGGCATCGAGGCGCGCCAGCTTCAGTACCCCCAGATTCAAACGGGCCGACGAGTCGTCGCTGTACTTGTCGACGCGGTGTTGCATGATAGCTTCTTCGACGACTCGGCGGTGGTCCCCAGTCCCGCGCGGAAGAATCTGCAGCCACAGATGGGCCATCTCATCGTTGGCGTGATTTCCTCCCGTCACGCGAATGGGCGGATGATTCGGGTTACGCGGGTTGGCCTCCGAGTTGTCGTAGTGGTAACGCATCGAAATCACGGCGCCTTTTGGAAGGAAGACGGGTTCACGGTAGCGAAAGACGCTTTGCCAGCTCAGATTCCAATCGGGAATTCTGAGGAGCCACTTCCGCTCTCCACCTGGCAGCGTGGCATAGACCTCCATTACCCTGGCGAGGTAGTGGGCGTGGGGGTACAGGGCGAGTAGGTCGGCATCGAGGGGCAACTTAAAGTCATCGGAAACCAGGAAATCCCGGCGGTTTGCGGGGACGTCAAGTCCGGGGTCGTTCTCCATCTGAATGACGATAGGGAACTTGGCGGGCTTCTTGTCCGTGAAGTAAAGGGCGATGACGGGCCGCACCTGTTCCGGCTTGCCGGAAGGACGCAGGTGCATGTTGAGGACCAGGGTATTCCCGGGATCCAGCCGCCACGCGAAGCCCTCCGGCTCAACCAGCGATACGCCGCCGGGACTCCAGAACAGAAACTGGCCGTCAGGGTCGAAGACACTCCGCGAAATGGTGAGGTCCATGCCAGCGAACCCCCCGCCGGGCGTTTTCTCCATCCGCTGGGCCGACTGCATGCGGTCAATCAGAAGATTGGCGTGGTGAACGATGCGCCGATTCCCCGGGTGAATCTCGAGGGCCCGCACGTAGCGGGTGGCGGTGAGGCCTGGTTTCAGAAGGAAGTTCCAGTAAATCTCGGGACCCGTTGCTGGGACGTCGAGTGGGCCGGGGGCTTCCACGAGCAGGTCGGGAGGGCCGAGTTTCCAGTCAGCCGGAAACTGGGGGCTCGGCGGGACGTCGGCCGGCGGACCCAATTCACTGCCTTGCTCCACCCAACGTGCGATGGTTCGAATCTGCTCATCGGTCAGGCGGCGCGTCTCGGCAAAGTCACCGTAGCCGGCCTCGGGGAGCCACGGCGGCATGATGTGAGATTGGGTCACCTTGACGATCTGATGCGCGTGCTTCTTGACGTCTTCATAGGACAGGAGCGAGAACGGACCCGATTCTCCTGGGCGGTGGCAGGATGCGCACGACCCGTAAATGATGGGCGCGACGTCACGTCCGAAGGTGACTGCCGTTAGAGGCGAATGCGGCTTGGAGACAGCGGATGCCGGATGTCCAGACGATGGGCCAGCGGAGCCCGACGGAGGTTGAGCCATCGCTACTTCCGCAATCGAGATGAGCGTGATGAGGATCGTGGAAAGCATTCTTACGCGGAACAAAGAACAGCGGGAGAAACCGTACTGCCGGGAGGCGAAAGTCATTCGAGCCTATTCAAGGGACGCCCGCGCGCGACGTGGGTTGCGAGGCAGGAACGGAACGCCGCCTACACTCCTAGGGTATTCCACAGTCATCCTCATCCATGACGAATCTGAGCTTAGGAGAACCATTCACTGAGCCTTTATTGAAGTGGTTCAATTATTGAAGTGGTTCAATGACGCAGCCGACAGGCCGCGTTTCTCGAAAGGCGGGGGCTTTCCCCTCGCTAATGAGGCGCAGTACGTCTTCCAGGTTGTGTTCGGTTGGCTTGGGCTGCGATTTCCCGATGTCGATGTACCAGTTGTCGATGCGGCCCCGGTAGACCAACTTGCCGTCAACGAAAACGGCCGCTTCTGGTGTGACCGTAGCTTTCGCGAGGTTGACGTAATGGCGATCCGGGTCGAGTGAGGCCGGGATCTTCAAACCATACTCCGCACGGTGGCGATCCATGTCTTGCGATGAAAGGCCCGGTTCGGGGTAAACCGCTCGAAAATCGAACCCCTCCGCCGAATACCTTTCATAAATCCTCTCCAGTTCCGGAGCGTAGCGATTGGAGATGGGGCAGTCGGTACGGATAAAAAGCAACACCAATGGCTTAGCGGTTTGAGCGGCAGTCTGATTCAGCCCAAGGGCAAGGAGAAGGAAAAGCGGTAACATGATGGAAACCCCTTGTACGGTAAAGGGGCTATCATGATGATAAGAACTTTTCTGGCAGGGGTGCCTCCTTTCTTCGCATTACAGTGGGGGAATCCGCCGAAGCTCATGAGCCCAAAACGAGGTTCCGTGGAGCCCGCCCGCTTGATGGACTTTGAAACCGTTCCGGCTCGCAGTACGTCCGAACGGCGTTGACGCTCGGTTGAAGCAACCGTAGACTGAAAGGTAGCCCCAAGTTTCGTTTAGGTACTCCATGAAGTTAATTCCTTGTCCCATCTCGCGGGCTACGTACCGCTCACCGCGCACAGCTGCCGTGGTTTCGGCATGCCTGCTGCTGGCATCCCTTCCCGCTCGAAGCCAGCAGACAGCCACTCCAGCCAGCCCCAAGGACAGCGATCAAAGTATCCAGAAAGCCAACGGCCAAGCCTCCAGCTCCGATACAACCGTAAGCACCGGGACCATCGCCAAGCCGCTCACCGAAAAGCAGAAGAAGGCAAAAGAAAAGCAACTCCGAAAAGAGTTGGAGGGTCCCTGGAAGAAGTGGCTGAACGAGGACGTCTTCTACATCATTACCGACGAAGAGAAGGCAGCCTTCAAGCGCCTTCAGACGGACGAAGAGAAGCAGCAGTTTGTGGAACAGTTCTGGCTGCGCCGCGATCCGACGCCCGATACGGAAGAAAACGAATATAAGGAAGAGCACTACCGGCGCATCGCTTACGCAAACGACCACTACGCTTCGGGCATACCGGGATGGAAAACTGACCGGGGAATGATCTACATAAAGTACGGCCCAGCGGACGAGATCGAGTCGCATCCGTCGGGAGGCAGCTATGAGCGGCCTCAGGAAGAGGGTGGTGGCGAGACGTCAACTTACCCATTCGAGCAATGGCGCTATCGCTATCTGGAAGGGATCGGCACCAACGTGATCATCGAATTTGTGGACACCACCATGAGCGGTGAGTACCACATGACGATGGACCCATCCGAAAAGGACGCTTTGCTCTATGTCCCAGGCGCCGGATTGACGCAGGCGGAACAGATGGGACTGGCTTGCAAGAACCAGCGTTTCATGCGAACCGACGGCACGCACCTTGGAACCGGCACGCAGCCACTACCGGAGAGTATGAATGAGTTCACCAGGCTGGAAAAATACGCGAACCTGCAGAAGCCGCCACCCATCAAGTTTAAGGATCTGGAGGCGCAGATCAACTCGACCATCAAGTACAACACCCTGCCCATGCGGGTGATGGTGGACTACATCAAAGTGACCGACGCGACCGTGCTCGCGAACATCACGATTCAGTTCGAAAACAAAGAACTGCAATACGTCACGAAGGACGGGATGGCCAAGGCTACGGTCAACATGTACGGCCGCATAACGTCGATCTCACGCCGCCCGGTGAACTGGTTCGAGGATACCGTCGAAGTACAAATCCCGTCGGAGATGCTTCAGCAGGCAATGAACGGATCGCGGGTTTATTTCAAGTCGATTCCGCTTCCCCCGGGAACCTACCGCTTGAACATCGCGGCCAAGGACGTGGTGGGCGGAACCGTCAACAACTATGAGAAGGCGCTGACCGTGCCGCACTATGACGAGGACCAACTCGGAGTCAGCAGCGTAATACTAGCCGATGAGATTGAGAGGGTTCCCACCAAGAGCATCGGCACGGGCAACTTCGTCATCGGCTCTTCAAAGGTGCGGCCGCGCGTTTCGGAGACCTTCAAACGCGACGAAAAAATGGGGGTCTACGTTCAGTTCTATAACTTCGCCATGGACGAAAAGACCCGTAAGCCGGATGGCACCATTCAATATGAAGTGGTGAATAACGGAAGCAAGCAAACTGTGTTTACCTTCACGGAAGAGTTGTCGAAGATTGATAACGCGTCGCCATCGTTGGTCACGGTGGAAAAACTGCTTCCTCTGAACAAGCTGGAGCCTGGCTCGTACAGTTTGAAGATGACGGTGGTAGACAAGCTGAAGAACGCAACACTCACAACGCCAGCGGCGAACTTTACGGTAACATCGTAAGTGGGAGGGTTCGCGTTCCGGATCAAAGGAACGCGCGGCCAAGGAGTTTACTTCGTTGTTTAAGGGTTCGAAACGCCTCGCGGTTTTGGGGATGGCTAGCCTCCTAGCCCTCGCTGTTGCCGCAACCGGGGCGGACCTGACAACGAGCTTTTCAGGCAATCTTCTCGGCATTGTGAGCGATCCGAGTGGAACTCCTCAGATGGGTGCGGCGGTATCGCTCTTCGACCGTTATCAGAACCTGGTTCGGCGTACTTTTACCAGCGCGGATGGGCGATTTGGCTTCCCGGAACTTCCCCCCGATCTTTATTCTGTACGGGTGAGTGTGCCGCGACTCTTCCCAGCTGTGCGCAACAAAGTCGAGGTGAAAGCCGGCTTGAGCAGTGTGCTGGAAATCCATCTGGCCTCGCTGGTTAGCAGCGTCGAGGTACGATACACCATTCCCACAGGGTCGATGAGCGATGAGTGGAAGTGGGCGCTTCGATCCTCCATGGCTACCCGGCCCATCACGCGATTTCTACCCGGTCCCGCTTCTTCGTCGAAGGCTCCGCAGCAAAGCATCTTCTCGAGCACCCGAGGAATTCTGTCAGTGGGCGGCGGGGATGGGAGCTTCATGCAAGTTGGTTTGCCTCAAGATATGGGAACAGCGTTCGCCATATCGACCGACCTTTACGGCAAGCACGCCCTGCAGGTGAGCGGATCATTCGGCCAGAGCATCCGCTCCGGTGCGCCGGTGGCTGCGATGCGCGCGACCTACGCCCCGGGCGCGCCGCTTGATATTATTCCAAGCCCGGAGATCACTGTGAGCATGCAACAGCTCTCCCTGCCCTTGACGGGAGTATTCGGGCCGGCCATGACGGACAGCGACGCCGCGTTACGCAGCCTGGGTGTAAGCTTCTACGAGAAAGCCGATCCACTCGCACGCCTCCACTTGGAATATGGCACCTCGTTCGACTCGGTTAACTACTTCAGCCACGTAAACCGGGTTAGCCCGTTCGCGCGCGCCACTTACAATCTGGGCGGAGTGGGTTCTCTCATAGCGTCTTTCAGCAACGGGAAGACGCCCACCGACCTATTGACCCACCAGGCCACTGGGGAGGAGGGCGACAACATGATCGCAATCGCGGCCTTGTCGCAACTACCGCAACTCTCCTTCCGGCAAGGCATGCTGCAGGTGCAGAGGACCAGGAATTCCGAGATCGGGCTGGTACGCATGAGTGGCAGCCGCACCTACGGTATCAGCGCCTTCTACGAGGACGTTCAGGATGGGCAGTTGAGCGCAGCGGGAAACCTGGGTGTGGTGAACACGGGCAACATCCTGTCGGACATAGGCGCCAAAACCTCCATTCTGAACATTGGTAATTTCAGCCAGCACGGAGCCGTTGCCTCTGTGGATCAGAGACTCGGCAGTTTGTTTGAGGTTGAGGCTGCCTATGGATCGATGACCGGATTCACTGCCAGATCGATAGCACCGGCCGGCTCGACTGCGGAATCCTTCCTGGACCGCAGCGACCGCGGGGTCGCTTCGTTGAACGTGCACGCAGTGGTGCCCTATACGGGAACACGCCTTACGGGCGATTATGGCTGGGTTGCGGGCGGGGCGATTATCCCGGAGCATTTGTTCACAACGCAACAGGTGTATGTGACGCCCGGGTTGAACTTTGTTGTGCGGCAGCCGCTGCCCAACCTATTTGGGCTGCCGGGTCATATCGAGTTGTCGGCGGAGCTTCGCAATTTGCTCGCGCAAGGATATGTTCCAATCAGCACGCCTGATGGCAGAACGATTCTGCTCATTCAGTCGCCGCGGGCCATTCGCGGCGCCGTCAACTTTATCTTTTGAGCGCCACTCGACGGCAGGCGCTCCATGCTGAACCCTCTTCACCACTTGGAAACAAGCCTATAATCAGCGCCGAGCCGGCTGGTCCGTAAGTCAAACCGAAGGGCCAATAGTACTTGTCTGGATCATCCCGAACCGCTGCGGGCACGAAGCTTCCTGCGGCGTCCGTTACTCTAAAGAACAGAAAGCGGTCTCGACTCTACTCATGCTGCGCAAATCTGCCGCCCTGGTAGTGGGCTTAGGCATACTATTGTCGTCGGTAGCCTTACGGGCGCGCAGCAAGAACTCGAACGATCCGGTCTTTCAACAGCTTGACGCGATCGTGGTTTCGCTGTCGGAAATAACGGGCCTCGAGCAAAAGCACCACGTGGCTTACGGCCGGATGTCGAAGCGGCAACTCCGCCAATTCCTTACCAAGCGCATCAAAACCGGGCTAAAGCCCGACGAACTCCGAGCTGATGAACTGTCACTAAAGATGTTTGGTCTGGTGCCGCAGGACTTTGATTTAAAGAAGTCAACGTTGGAACTGCTGACCGAGCAAGCCGCGGCGTTTTACGACTATCAGGAAAAAAAGTTGTTCTTGCTCGACACTTCTTCCTTCGCTGAAGAAGAAGTGACCCTGGCCCACGAGCTTTCGCACGCGCTGGTCGACCAGCACTTC
>JBAUOG010000019.1:0-7861 GCA_049579625.1 Bryobacteraceae bacterium | reverse complement strand
GCAGAGATCCGTATGACATGGATTGCGACTAGATATCACAAGCCCCAGGACGACATGGACCAGCCATTGGACTTCGATTCCGGGGCGAAATACGCGCGCTACAGCTTTTTGGTGGGATATATCCTCGCACAAGAGGACGAAAAGCCGGCATGGAACCCGGGTGATTTTTTTGATCACCAACTACGGTAAAAAAGACAGAGATGTTCGGAGAACCGAATTATTGCTTTCGGTGTCAGCATATCGAGACCGCTTACGCCATTGAACCGGGTCCATCGGCGATTTGAGGTTTGCCGTTTGCGGGATTAGGACCGGGAAACGCTCACATCGTCGGTGCACAACGATCCGGACTATAGTGGCATTTCCCATTCGAGCCAGCATTGGGCGTTAAGAGGTAATATCGCTAGCTAACTGCTGCACCACAGACGGCCCAATTACTTACTTTCAACGCCAGCGACTGACGGTTCTCCGGAGAGTGAGACCTTTCGGGAGCGATTACAGACGACAAGACTTATGAGTAGTAATCTGTTCTCGCTGCAGTTCTGTCCGGCTGGCCGACATTCTTGGAGAAGTTTCCCCGGACTCCTCGTCGACCGTTTGCAATGCCGATTTCAGCCACTAAACTGAGTGATTGGAGGCAGCACGTTGCTCGACGGACTAGATCCTTCCGGAACTCGCAACTTCCGCTTCAAAGCGTTTATTTCTTATAGCCACGCAGCGGACGGCAAAGTTGCTCCGGCGGTGCAAACCGGATTGCAGCATATAGCCCGACCTTGGTATCGCGTCCGGTCCATGTGGATCTTTCGCGATAAGACCGGGCTTTCCGTCACTCCATCTCTCTGGCGTGCGATTGAAGAATCGCTTAGGGACTCGGAGTACTTTGTCCTCATGGCATCTCCCGAAGCGGCAAAGTCAATGTGGGTCGCGCAGGAGGTCGAGTGTTGGCTCTCCGCATGGGGAACGAAGAATCTGCTGATGTTGGTCACAGACGGCGAGTTGTCGTGGGATGAAACGAGCAACGATTGGGATTGGTCGAAGACAACTGCACTTCCCCAGAACTTGCGCGGCCGAGCAACCCAGGAGCCGCTGTGGGTGGACTTGCGATGGGCAAAGGGCGAGGATAGCCTGTCACTGCGGCACGTCCAGTTCCGGCAAGCGATTTTGGATATCGCAGCCACGCTCTTGGGAATAGCGAAAGAGTCGATCGAGAGCGAAGACCTACGTGTCTATCGAAGAAATCGCTCGGCTGCTTATGCTGCGGTTCTGCTGATCTTCTTGCTGGCAATGGGGGCAATTGCAGCCGCGCTGATTGCTAATCGCAACAGGATTCTGGCCGAGCATCAGACGCAAATCGCCGAATCCGGTCGTCTTGCCGCAACCGCGCTTCTGGTGCGAAAGGAATACGTCGAAGCGGCATCGCTGCTCGCTATTGAAGCAGGCAAGGCCGCTGATGGCTTTGAGGCGCGCAATTCTCTTCTGTTGTCACTCCAATTCAGTCCCAAGCTGGTTTCCATTCTGAGCTTCGACGGTCACGAGCAGCATAGCGTCGCCTTCAGCCCTGATGGCAAACTGCTGGCTTCGGCGAGCAGCGATCATACAGTGCGGCTGTGGGACATCGCTCGCCACCAACCGTTGGGCGATCCCCTCAAAGGCCATGGTGGCGAGGTTTATAGCGTCGCATTCAGCCCCGACGGCAAGATCCTGGCTTCCGCGGCTTTAGACGACACGGTTCGGCTGTGGGATATGGACCGCCGCCAACTTCTGGGTGATCCGCTGTATTTTCCAGGAGCCACACACGCCGTGTTCAGCCCGGACGGCAGCATATTGGCGATTTCGGGCTTAAGCCACACTGTGCAGTTGTGGGACGTGGTTCACCACCAACCGCTGTGCAATCCAATGGCAGTCCAGGCTTTGAATGACGTGGCGTTCGCCCCGGACCGCACGTTGCTCGCCTCGGCTAGCGCAGACGGAACAGTGCGGTTATGGGATCCGGTCCGCTGCGAAGCGCTCGGAGATCCGCTCGTCGCGGATAGAGGCGTAAACGACGTCGCGTTCAGCCCGGACGGCAAACTGCTGGCCTCGGCGAGCGAGGGCAACACTGTGCAGCTGTGGGATGTCGCCCGCCGTCAGCCGTTGGGAGATCCGCTGAAAGGCCACTCTCAACGTGTCTATAGCGTTGCCTTTAACCCCGACGGCAAATTGCTGGCTTCAGCGAGCGGGGATCAAACAGTTCGGCTGTGGGACGTCGCTCGCCAGCAGCCGGTGGGCGATCCGTTGGAAAGCCACGGGTGGGTCTATAGCGTCGTGTTCAGCCCAAACGGTGAGCTGCTGGCTTCTGCGAGCCAGGACGGGACGGTGCGGCTGTGGGACGTAGCCGGCTACCAACCCAGAATAGATTGGCTGAAAGGCGACTCCCAAAGCGTCAACAGCATCTCGTTCAGCCCTGATGGCAAACTGCTTGGCTCGGGAAGCGAGGACGGAACGGTGCGGGTGTGGGATATGGTCACTCATCGACCGTTGCGCGATCCGTTGAACGGCCATACTGGACCTGTTAGTAGCATCGCGTTCAGCTCTGACAGCAAACTGCTGGCTTCGGGAAACCAGGACGGAACCGTGCAACTCTGGGATGTCGCTAGCGGTTCGCGGCTTGGGGATACGCTGAAGGGCGACTCAAAATCCGTTGAAAGCGTCGTGTTCAGCCCGGATGGAAAGTTGCTGGCCGCGGGAGGCTCGGGCAGAATGGTACAACTTTGGGATACGGCCGAGTGGAAGCTGAAGGGTGACATGCTGAGCGGCCATGCCGGCGATGTCCGGAGCATCGCGTTCAGCCCGGACGGCAAGCTGCTGGCTTCGGCGAGCGAGGACAGCACTGTGCGGCTCTGGGATCTGCGCACTCACCAGCTCTTCGGCGATCCGCTGGAAAACGAGCGACGCGGGGGCGTCCGGGGTGTTGCGTTCAGCCCGGACGGCAAGCTGCTGGTCTCGGGAGGCTGGGGCGGAAGCATGCAACTGTGGGACGTCGCCAGCCAACAGACGCTGGGTGAGCCGCTCCAAGCTCACTCTGGATTCCTTTATGCTGTCGCGTTCAGCCCTGACGGGAGGCTGCTGGCGTCAGGCGGCAATGATGCAATGGTGAGGCTGTGGGACGTTGCCAGCCGGCAACCACTGGGAGAGCCCTTACAGGGCCATGTTGAAGCAGTTTTGAGCGTTAAATTTAGTCCCGACGGCAAGCTGTTGGCCTCAGCGGATATGAGTGGAACAGTATGGATCTGGGACGTTGATCCGACGTCTTGGGCTGCGCGCCTATGCGACCTGGTTAATCGAAACCTCTCAATCACCGAGTGGCAGCATTACATGGGCCGGAACGCGCCTTACCGCCGCACCTGCCGGGATTTTCCTGCGGGCAAAGGGGTACGGCTGAATTAGTGGCTACGCTGATCCGGCCGGCTCTAGCTTCTGCCAGAGCAAGCTGTGGCGTTGGTTGAGGATCCGGGCTTACTGAACTGCTCCAAAGTCACCGGCGATTTCGGATTACAGGCCCTGCATCATTACACTTGATCCTTAGTAATCGGCAACTTTGGGTGCGGCGACATTCTTCGGGGATTCGTCGAGTTTCGCACTTGAGCCGCTCCGATTTTGACTGGATCGCCCGACCCTCCTCAATATCTGGTGTTATCGGTAGCGAAAGACAGGACGTGCAGGTTCCGCGATTCCGATTTATGGATACCTGTCGCTATCAAGTCGTAAATCTAGGGGGTGTACCCCGTGTGTGTGGGCTGAGATGCAGCAAATTACCGCCGCATCCAACCACCCTCAGGAAAAGTTGCGGAGCCGGCGCCAATCCTGCTGGATCGGAGCCTTGAGCACGCAGAACGTGACCGGTGCACCTTGCTCCAAACCTTGCACGCCATACGGTACCGTCAGGTGCCCCACGAGAGTCGCGGATGAGCACATCCAAGCGACGTCCGACGGCTGGTAGTCGATCATCAGCGCGTTCGTCGCCACCAGACCGTTGGGAAGCCAATACCAGTCGCTCAACTGAGGGCTGACGATCGCGGGGAGCGATCTCCTGTCGCCGTAGATCTGTAGCGCCCCTGGAACACCGTAATACGCCGAGATGATGATCGTACCATTTCGCTCCGAGCCGGGGAGATCGCCGTATATCGACTCGACCTGGTGGGCGACGCCCTCCCATCCCACGCTGTCCGCGAAGAGCTCGTTTTTGGCGTCGAGGCCGAGCGAATGAATCCGGTCCGGCGGCGTGATGGGTAGCGTCAGCTGAGCAAACGTGAGCAACTGGAGCGCGCAGGCAGCCGCAACTGCGATTTGGAAACCGGTGCGCAGCCTCGGCCGCTTGACTCGGGCGATCGCCATGAGCCCTTGGGCAAGGGCGATCGGCACGGTGCCCACCGCGTAGTAGGCCTTGCCCACGAACAGGAAAAGGATGAGAGGAAGAAGGCACGCGATCCCGATGGGCCGCAGGGTGGCACTGCGAAGCAGCGACACCAATCCCGCCACCCAGAGTGGAATCAGAAAGAAGAGATAGACCACGATTAGGACCAGGTTGGGGATAAAACCGCCGCCGGAGTCCTGATGGTTGACTATATAGATAAGCGACGGGAAACCTTCCGCAACCTGCCATGCGAGGTTCGGTGCGCAGATGAGCAGCGCGATGCCGGCCGCGATCCACGGATACCGTGTCCGAAGATCCGAACGCAGCGCGGGAGTAAGCAGTATGGCAATCCCCATGGCAGCCGCCAGACCTGCGATCGTGTACTTGACCTCGAGGCCTATGCCTAGCGAGAGGCCGAGGTAGATCCAGTACCTGTGCCGGTGCTCCAGGACCAGGGACAGAAAGCAGTAGAACGCGACCATCCAGGTCGCCTCATCGAACGTCACGGTCTGATAGACCCAGTTCGAGCCGAGGAAATAGGGCGCCGTGATGGCGATTAGCAGGGCGAGCGCCTGCAGGCGGAGCGAGCCGCCAAGGCGGCGCACGTACATACCTGAGAGAGCGACCATGAATCCGCCGAGCAGGGTCGGGAGCAAGCGGAGACCCCATGGCGTAGCTCCCAGGAGATCGGTCGCCAGACGCGCGAGCAGCGGGACTATCGGCGGAAAGTCGACATATCCGAGCGCGGGGTGCCGGCCGGAATCGATGTAGTAGAGCTCGTCGGTGTGGAAGCCGAGGTTGCCGTTAGTAGCGAGATGCACGACAAGTACGATCACCGCCGCGCCCCCGTAGAGAAGCGGCGCCACAACAGGCGGCGGATGTCGGGCGCCGGTGGCTTTCAACTAGAATCTCCTTTTTGATTCCATGATTCCGTTAGGAAAGCAACAGGCATGCAAGCACCCTCTCTTGATACTTTTTTAGCTTTAGCGGTCAAGTGTTAAAACTTTGAGTGTTAAGGCTGCGAGTTTATTGCGGACTAAATTGTTCAGGCCCGCAGACGCAGGCGGACCCGGTCGCGGCGCAAAAACCCAACAGGCGCTACGGCTGCCCAGCCTTCTTAACTCGGCGGTTGCCGAGTTGAGAGCGAAGCACTCGGTTCTCTTAGCGCAAGTATTCGATTGCATTTTCTTGCCGCTGATTCATCCATCCAGCGACGGCCATGAGAAGAAATCTGAACGCGTCTAACGTCTTCGGCATCGTTTCGCAGACTAGCATTCTTGCGCGCGCGCCGAGGCCATCTCTGCCCTGTTTTTCGTAACAATCCAGTTTCCGGACATTACGGGAACAATTCCCGACGTTGAGTCAGTCCCCACGACCGAGGCACACCACCGGTGATGGCCCGAACAATGAACGCCGCCATCCGGCCCAACAAACTGAGTCTCTTCACATGATTTTACAGATTGCCGAAGTCGTTCGTCCAGCGTTTCAACTCAGTGGCGCAGCGGGCGATTCTTTCGCGCAAGAATGGCAATCCGTGCCGGACTCGGCGCGGACAGCGTGACGCCGTGAACAAAGGGAACAAGATGAACCACGGTCCGGTGTGTGCGGCGTGAACGCCTGCTCCCTACCTATTTACTGTTCACGCTGTTCATTGGTTTTTATTCGCCCGCGCGAGAGAGAGCGTAAGTCTCTCCGTTCTTAGTAACGAAACCGCCCTGCGCAAGCTTCTGCAGTAACCGGCGAACTGTATTCGGATTCTTTTTCAGCGCGGAAGCGATCTCCCTCGGTGCGAGTGGCCCCGCTGCGAGCAGTGCGATGATTTCGCGCCGCTCGGCGTTCAGCTGAGCTTCCATGCCTTCACCCATGATTCTCCAGCCAAAAGGCTCGCCGCTCTCAAGACGCATGCAGTACAGCGTTTCTTCGATCTCCCGGCTCGTGATAGCCAATAGGCAATCGCCCTCCGTCTTCCGCTCTAGTAACGCCAGGTGTTTCGCGGGACGGATCTGGAACCGGGCACCAACCGCTACGACCAGCCCCAGCCGATTACTCCCTATATACGGCGATCGGTAGCCTAGTATCGAGCTCTTTTGGGGCCTGGTGTTGCCTAGACGCCCGTGCCAATGCGGCAGCGCCAAGGCTTACTCATGATGTCCCGTTCAAAGACATCGTCCACCGTCCACCGACCCCGGGGACGCAAGCCCGGGCGAGCGTCACGATGATCCGAAGCGGGAAAGCATCTGAATGTGCGGGTGCTTTCATTCCGCTTGGCGTTCCGGTAGATGCCACCCATCCGCCGACGCAAATCCAGTAGCTACTCCTGGCGCAGGGCGATCAGGGGATCGATCGCCGTCACCTGTCGCGTCGGTATGAAACACGCCAACGCTGCAACCGCTAGAAAGAAAGCCGACACCGCTGCAAACGTCCACACGTCCGTTGGACTTGTGGCGTAAAGCAGCGAGGCGAGCAGCCGCGTGACGGCGATTGATCCGACGATGCCAGTCGCCGTGCCGATCAGGGTCAACTTAAAACCGTGCCGCACGACCATTTGAACAATGCTCTGGCGCGATGCCCCAAGCGCCAGCCTTATACCGAGCTCGTGCGTCCGTTGTGTGACGGAAAGCGCCATTACGGCTGCGATGCCGCTCGCGCTGATTAACAAAGCGAGGCCGGCAAAGATACCGAGCAGCGTCGTGGTTACCAGCGACGGCGCCATCGCATAGTCCCTGAAGTTTGACAAGGTATTGGTGCGATCCACCGCAATCTGCGGGTCGACCTCGTGGATCGCCCGGCGAATCAGTGGAGTCAGGGCCATCGGGTCCATTGCCGTGCGTACGATGAGGTTGTTCACGTAAGGCGATTGGCGAACTGGGAGGTAGATTTGGTCGCCAACCGGCCGATCGAGGCCATACTCGCGCACGTCGCCGACCACGCCTACCAAGGTCACCCAAGTCCTGCCGCTGTCCAGTGTGATGCGCTTCCCTATTGGATCTTCCGATTGCCAGTGATGGCGGGCCATCGATTGGTTGATGACGGCAACAGGGAGGCTCTTTGCCGTGTCGTGCTCTGAAAATGTGCGCCCCATAATCAAGGGCTGGCCAAGCGTTTCGAAATAGCCGTCGCTCGAGCTCGCGATGTCCACCTGCGGAGCAAGCTGGCCTTTGGGTACCCGCTTATCTTCGATTTCAAATTCAGCTAGCGTCGGACCGCCGGCGATCCCACCGGGGTTGAACGGGAAGTTTGTCGTCAGAGCCACCGATTCGACGCCACCCTGAGCCCTCACTCTCGGCAGCAGGTTGTCCCACATCGTTTGAACGTCCTCCGGCTTGTTGTAGCGAGTAAAGCTATAACTGAGCCGCATGGCCAGCAGATGATCGGATCGGAAGCCGGGATCCACTTGTTGCAGTTTGACGAAACTGCGGATCATGAGGCCGGCACCCATCAGCAAAATGAACGACATGGCCACCTGGGCGA
>JBAUOG010000018.1:0-2593 GCA_049579625.1 Bryobacteraceae bacterium | reverse complement strand
CCTCTACACAAGCGCTGGGTGAGAACAACTTCGGGGTGGTGGTTGGCGATTATGTAGACTCGGGCGGCAACACGCACGGATTCATCTATTCGGGCGGCAGCTTTGCTACGGTCGATGATCCGCTCGGGGTCGGAAGCACTACAATTAATGGCATCAACGATCTCGGCCAGTTGGCTGGCTTCTATGTTGACGGAAACAACAGCTTCGCTTTTGGGGCCAGTGAGATACCGGAGCCCCGGTCGCTCGCGCTCGTCGGGCTAAGCGGTCTACTAGCGGCTCTTGGATGGCTCGGAGTTCGTAAGCGCTGAGGCTGCCCACGACCCGCACATCAATCGCGGAGACTGTCACATGAAGAGAACGCCGTATTACCCGTTTTTTATGCGAATTGTATTGCGGGCAGGGAACACGCTCGCAGTCTTCCTCTTGCTCGCCACAGCGGCATTTGCCAACACCATCGCCTGCCCATCCATTGGTTCGGGGATTCCCGTAGCGACGATACCTCCAGGCACCGGGTGCGCGGAGATCGACAAGAGCTTCTCTGGCTTTATTGACACTGTTCTCGTTGGCAGCTTAGGAGGAGGCGCTGCATTCGGTTTTTCCGCCAGCGGGATGGCCCCCCTGGGGGACACCATGTTTCCAGTTACCACGCAGTTGAGCGTTCTTGGAACACAGGCACTTACCCCTTCCTATCAGGAAGCGGTGAACTATAACGTGGTGTCTAATACTGGCGGTTCCTACACCGGGGGCTCTTATCCAACTCCGGCTACTCCTGGCGCGACCTGGGCCATTTCTGGCGTCACCTTTATTCCAGACATCAGCGTCAACGGCAACGGTCAATCTGCCAACGCTTTCGAGGAATTCTGTTTGAATGCAGCGACCGCGGCCGGCTGTCCATTAGCCGAAGATGGCGAGATTGAGGTTCAGTTCTTCCACGGAGGCTCCTCGATCACTTCTTGCTTCGGCATCTACTGCGCCAGCGCCAACGGCAACGTACTCAACTTTCCCACACCTGTTACGCAGATTGCGGTTGGCTTTGATGTGGTTGTCGGCGGGGCAACCACTACGGGGGTGACTCTTAACAACTTCGAGACCGATTTTAGCGGAGTCGCTGTGTCGGCATCGGCGCCAGAGGTGCCAGAACCCTCCACATTTCTCACGGTGGTAGTTGGGCTGGGGTGCCTCGTGTGGTGCGTGCGCCGCGCAGGCTGACCAACACACTGGCCGCGTCAGCTGCGCACTCGTGCCGAGCATTAGCAGGCTGCTGAAAAAAGGCCGCCTCCACTTCACCCGCTCACTATCGGGAATCTGCAACTCATTACAAACAAACACCGGCGCTTCGGAGCCGTGACCGTCAGGGAGCGGTTTTCGGCCTTTTTCAGCAACCTGTTAGTTAGGCGATACGGGCTCGCGACGACGAACTCGCTGGCTCGGCCATCAGCTTGGCTTCCAGCATGATCAGCAGGAGCAAAACAAAGACGGCCAGCGTTCCAAACGCTGGCAGCAGCATCACATAGCCTAAGCCCAGGTAGTAATCGACAAATCCGAGCGAGGCTGGCTGGAAGATCGCGCCACATAAAGCAGCTAGAAAGATGCTGTCGTAGAACCCCGGATGGGCCCCGAAGCGCCGGCCTACCTTCTCGGCCACTAGCGGATAGATGGAGGCAAATCCGGCCCCGATAAGCACCACGGCTGCCGACGCACCGATCAAAGAGGATGTCATGCTAAGGCCGAAGTAGCCCAAAATCGCGGTCACGGTGCTCACCATCAACAACTTGGCGTGGTCCACCCGCCGAAGCAGTAGTTGCGCCCCGGCGCGGCCGGCTATCAACGCGAAGAAGTAAAGTGCCAGGACAAAGACGGCCGATTCCGGATCGGAACCGAGCCTTCTCACCAGGAACAATGGCAACCAGGTTGCTATCGACCACTCGTTTCCGAATTGAAAAAACAGAAGCAGGCTGAACAGCGCGGCGGCGATACTTCCCAGGTTTCGGATTCGCACCATCGGTACTTGCGTGGGCTCAGCAATATCGAGAACCGTCTGGCGCTGCCTCCACCACATTGCCAGGAAGATCAGCGGCATCGTCGCCAACGACAACATCTCGAACTGGATGGTGTAGAGGTAATAAGTCCCGCCGATCAGCAGCGTCACGAAGAGTGAGCCGAAGCCAAAAAGCGCGCCATTGAAGTTGACTGTCGCCGCGGCGCTGGATTGCTGGAAAGGCCGGATCAGGTAGAACAGCCCCGAAAAAATCACTCCCACGCCCGCGCCAACAACCACCAGGCCGGCCAGGCGGAGACCCATCGGCGCCGGAGGAAGCACGAAGGACAACACCAACAAACCCACTGCGGATATGATTGATCCCGTAATCATGACCCAGCGGACCGAGCCTGCATTGACATAGCGGCGGGCGATCAGATGCGCCGCCAGCATGCTGCCGTCCAGAGCGAAAAAGTGCAGCCCTATCAGGCGCGAATCCTGCCCCATGTAGTAGCGCCACGCCACCATCAACGCGCCGATCATGCCGAACAGACTCCCGCACAAAAAGAATCCGAGTGCCCAGCGGACGGGTAACGATCGAAGCTGAATCTGACC
>JBAUOG010000017.1:0-6227 GCA_049579625.1 Bryobacteraceae bacterium | reverse complement strand
CGGCTTACATTTGCCTGACGTCACAACACCGCGAGGCGCTGTCCGGATTGATCTACGCGACGCACACAAGGCTCGGGTTGACGGTTCTGATCGGAGAAGCGGGCACAGGGAAGACAACTGTGCTCTCTACTCTCACAGATCTGCTCCGGGGGAAACAGTTTGTCATTGCACGCTGCAACAACCCTACGCTGACCCGGGAAGAGTTCTTTGACCTCCTGCTGGGTGAGCTTGGAGTCGAATGTGCTTCGCCGCTCAAAAGCCGGCAACTGAAAGCACTGGAAGAGGCGCTGACGCGCTTTCGGGACGCTGGCCGCTCGGCTGTTCTTATCGTGGATGAGGCCCAGCGGCTCCTCCCCGACTTGCTGGAAGAAATCCGGCTCTTGCTCAACCTGGAAACGCCCCGCGAAAAATTGCTGCAGATCGTCATGGCCGGCCAGCCCGAATTGAGTGATGTTCTGGCTCGGCCGGAGTTGCGGCAACTGAAGCAGCGCATCAGCGCCATCTGGCGATTGGAACCGTTGACGCTAGAAGAGTTTCGCGAATACCTGCAACACCGTCTCAGCCGGGCGGGGCTGGCCGACCAGAAGCTGTTTCCAGACGATGTCGTTGGCCTGATATACCGGTACACGCAAGGGATTCCGCGGCTGGTAAACAGCCTCTGTGATGCCGCTCTGCAGACCGGATTCGCTCTGCAGGCCCCGTGCGTCACAACTCCGATTGTGGAAGAGGCCGCGCGGGACCTGGAGTTGTCCGGCGAGGATGAAGTGGCTGTCAACAGAGAGTCGGCTGGTGGCGCCCCAGCGAACGTGATACCGATCACCGGTGCCGAATCCAAATCCCTTCAAACCGATTCGCAGTCCGGTACCGGCCTGGAGCAGAAAATGCCTCTGGAAAGCTACACAAGCCGCCAACGAAGCCTGGGCTTTCTGGGGCAACTGCTCGATCGGTGGAGATGAGCTTGGGTAGAGCTTTCCGTTACAGTTCCAGTATCACTAGTACGTTTAGGCTGGGGTCGGCTTGCCGTGGGCTCACCTTGGACTTACACTAGCGAGTAGCCATCCAAGACTGAGGAAAAAACGAAGCATGAGCCGCTTTTATCGCGCATTACAGGAGGCAAGCCGAACAATACCGGAGCTGGTGGAAAAACCAGCCAACGGTACGGCTGATGCAGATGACTTGGGAATCGCCGCACCGGATTTCACGGATAAAGCGGAGGTTCTGGAGACTTCCAGCCCGCGCGAACCAAAGGAGGACGCGAGCAAGCAGGTGTCGGCTGCCGAATCCGATGCTCTGTCAATCGCGAGCCCTCGGAATGGCTGGCTGGGCATCACGGCAAAAGGAGTACTGGATCGAACGGCGCCGCTGATTCCCAACGCCATAGACAGCGCAGTGGTCGAGAGCTACGGTCGCCTCCGGGCCAAAATCCTTCAGGAGCAGAAACGCAATCCGTTTCGCAGCCTGGTTATTACAAGTCCGGCTCCTGGAGACGGTAAGACGATCACAGCGTTGAATCTGGCGTTGAGCCTTGCCGCGCTCCCCTCGTACCGCGTGTTACTGGTGGACGGGGATTTGCGCAGGGGAAAGCTCGAGAAGGCGCTCGGGGTGGGGAACCCTCCAGGGCTGGGGAATCTGATCGAAGGGTCGGCTGAGCTTGAGGATGTTGTCCTCAAATGCGATGATAGTCCCATTTACTTCATGGTCCGAGGCAGTTCTGCGACTCCACCCGCGGAACTACTTTACTCGTCCCGCTTGGTACCACAACTCCGGAAAATGACGGAACATTTCTCGTTGGTTATTGTAGACTCTCCTCCGGTCAACCTGGTCGCGGATGCGCAGGTGCTTGCGGCTGGCTGCGATGCGGTTCTGATCGTTGCACGCGCCTTCGCGACGACGCGTAAGGGATTGCAGAAGGCTGTTCAGGATCTCAGCCCTTTCCGAGTGATCGGGACCGTGTTGAACCGGGGCATGCGCACCGATCTCTACCGGCATTACAGGAACTATTAAGGGCGCGGGATGCCCGAGGGTCTGCCAGTAATGCAGTGCGCCCGGGCGTCCCCCGCAATTCAATGAGTTGAGCTGCGAACACGTTCCATCCGGGAAGATTTCGTAGTCGAAGCCCTTGAACGTAAGGCTCTTGCCTGTGAACCCGGAAAACTGCGGGGTAATCTGGCTTGAGACGTTCCTGCTGCCGTCGGTAGTGCTAGTGCTAGCGATAAAGGTGTCGTAGGCTCCACCGGCGTTGAGGGCGGCGCCGTTGGTGGCGCCGCCGCCCGTGGTGATGGTGTAGCCGTTGTTATTAATGCCTCCGTTCGAAGTTCCGAGCGTCCCGGGTTTGACCGAGCCGCCGATCACCGGTCCAACAACGTGACCTTCTCCGGATGTAAGTTTGATCGGCCACCGCGCCCGAGGTTCCGCCCGTATATACCGTGACGCCGCAACCCGTACATCCGGACGCGGTGAGCACCGAATTCATGTAAGTTTGGATCTGGAACCCGTCGCTCCGCTGGCCAAACCCGAAATGCTAGTTCCGTTGATCCGAAATGCTAGTTCCGTTGATTGTTTGCGCATCGAGTGTGAAATTCACATTTACGCTCGTCGCCAACGCGGAGGTACTCAAGCTTAGTAATATTCCTAGGCCCAGTACTCATGGCGCCAGCTGCTTCACGATTCTCCTCCGGGGACACCGTATTTGATGTCAACTTGACGCGTGGGTTTTAGGCATTCTTAATGCCATGACTAAATCACTTTAATATAGAAATAGAATATAGAAATAGAATAAGGTCCGCGCGGTCGTGGTAGCTTGCCATCCCCAATTCAGGGGACCGAGGGAAGATCAATTTCACATGGAGCTTGATTCTGTTCGGACGGCTCGACGCGGCAAGTTGACCCCAAGTCGCCGCTGCAACCGACAACGTCGTAGTCCTCCGTCAGACAGGCGAGCCCATAGTTGTCGCCTGCGCTGCTCTTCTCCACTCTCACTACCCGGACACGGCATTCGAGGTGGGTCGCCCCGCATCCGGAATCGGCTGTAGGGAGGTATACCGTGCAAAACAACAACTCTCCAGCCACAAACGGGATCCTCGAAAAGCAGTAGAAGCCATCGCTGCTCAGGTCTTCGGTAGTCGTCTCGGATGCTCCCTCCCCGGATCGATAGCGAGACAGCGCAATCCGCCAATGAACACGAATGCGCGCGCGTTTTCGCCGCTCGGCCTGAGCGGATATCGAGGCGTCCCCGTTTCCATTGCCGACGAGCGATTCCAGTCGATTCATCGATGATTGAGTACCCGAAGCACATTAGTTGCCATTAGCAAAGATCAGCGCGACAGGACTCCGACACCGAGCCTCTGAGGTAATGAGGACGGATGGCCTGCGAGTCTGACTTGCCCGAACCACCCTCGGAACAACGCTTCAACCGGATTGGGACCGTTCAGACGTCCCTCGTTTCCGTAGCAGACACCCGCATTTTTAAAAACGGATCCACTGGCTTGAGAGCGCCGCGACCGTGAGCCGCGAGACTCGGTACTAGTACCCTAAACGAATTCCAATGGTTAAGTATCAATTCCTCAATACTTTCCCACTAAATCCAAAAAACGAGTCTGTAAGTACCCGAACTTTTGTACTTGACAGAAATGTAACCTAACGCTACGCTGGGGTCCTCGTACCAACGATGATGTGGTAACATCAATCCCTCGAAGGGATTTCGGCAAGAGCGTGAGTGTGAGATTTCCAGAGGTCGGGTTGCAAAAAATCGGGAATGCCTGCGGTCGCGGGAAATTCCAAGTTAGGGTCTTAAACGGTTCGGTTAGCTTTGACAACTCCCGGCGGCCAGACAAGACCGGTTCCGGTTTGGCAGGGCTCGATTCAACGCTGTTTTTCAGAGGCAACCGTGACTACTACTCCGGTTGAAGTCGTGGAAGTCAGTTTACGCTCGGCGGACCCCGCACTGAAGACGCTGCTGGGCGACATACTGGGCGAGATCCGGGATTCTCGATGTGTTCTGAATGTTGTAAGCCCCGATGAGATTCCGGGGTCGACAGATCTTTGCCTCTGGGATTACGACGCGGGAAGACCTCTTCCGATAGAATCCGGGTTCCGCGCATCCAGGCATCTTTTCCTGGTGAACCCCGGCGAAGTCGCTGAATTCCGGGACACTATTGGTTCTGCTGAGGCCAGCATTATTCTGAAGCCCGTGGCCCGTAATACTCTCAAGTCAGCCCTGTGTCTGGCTATCTCGGCACATCAGGATCGTATTGCGTCGGCAGCTTCCCTGCGAGAGCAGCGCGATGATCTGCTTCAGAGTCTGATTCAGACCAGCCTGCATGTTCAGGAGCACGACCATGAAAGGGCCTCGTTTGTGGGACGCGCGGCGCATGACTTCCGGGCGCCCGCTACCGCGATCGCTGGCTACTGTGACCTCCTCCTCGGAGAGCATCCCGGACCTCTGAACGAGACCCAGAAGGAGGTTCTCCAGCGCATGCAGGTCAGCGCCAGGCGCCTGTCACGGATGGCGAGCGCGATGTTCGCTCTCAGTTTCGGCAGAAACGCCAGACCCCCGCAGGAACTGGTGGAGAACGATGTCGGAGACTGCGTCGAGCAGGCGCTGCAGGAGATCATGACGTTTGCAGACGAGAAACGGATCGCCATAACCGCCGAGCTGGCGCCCTGCGACTTTCCGCTCTTCTTCGACCGGGGCCAGATAGAGCAGGTGTTGATTAACATTCTGGGCAATTCGTGCAAGTTCAGTCCAAGGGCCGGAGTCATCTCAGTCTTTGGATATACGTCGGCATGGGAATCCTCTCGCGTTGGATCCCTTGCCGGCCGGCGTCACGGGGCGCAAACGGATGCCAATTGCTATCGCATTGACATTCAGGATTCGGGATCTCCCATTCCAGACGACCATCTGCAAAGAATTTTCGAAGAATACACATACTCCGACGAGAGCCGGGACCGTTCGGACGGCGGACTGGGCCTCGCAGTTACTCGCATCATCATGGCCCAACATGACGGCCATGTCTGGGCTGAAAACACGGCGATCGGACCCCGATTCTCCGTGGTCCTGCCCCGCCGTAATGGGGCGACTACTTGAAGGAACTACCAATGCTTGTTCCTAAGAATGGCTGTACTGTTTTGGTTGGCGATGATGAAATGGAAGTACGTGGCTATCTGGAGATGGCTCTCAAGTGCCTGGGCTACACGGTAGAGCTGGCTCAGGACGGCCCTGAGGTACTAGCCTGCCTGCAATCCTCGAAAGCTGGAATTTCCGCGGTTCTGCTCGACAACACGATGCCGAACTGCGGTGTTGAAATTCTCAGAGAAATTCGTCGGCTGGCCGACGTTCCTGTAATCATCGTCTCGGCGGCTCCGTCAACGCCTGACATCGTGACCGCGATGCAGAACGGCGCCACGGATTTTCTGAGCAAACCGGTCAACCTGGACGATCTGCGCCGTGCCGTTACCCGGGCGCTGGAGCCGAAAGTCGGGGACGCACCTGCTGTTCGGAACGCGAAGCCAGTGACGGGATCTTTCGTTGGCAAAAGCCTGCGCATGCAGGAAATCTACGCTTCAATTTCTCAGATCGGCTGGTCGGAGGCGCCGGTCCTGATTCAGGGCGAGACAGGCAGCGGCAAGGAGGTGCTTGCGCGGGAATTGCACGCACAGTCGCCCAGGGGCAGCAAGCCGTTCGTCAAGCTCAACTGCGCCGCACTTCCCTCGGAGCTTGTCGAGAGCGAATTGTTCGGTTACGAACGCGGTGCCTTCACCGGCGCATTCCAGAAAAAGGCAGGAATGTTTGAGGTCGCGGATCGAGGAACGATCCTCCTTGACGAAATCGGCGACATGGATGTGCGCCTTCAGGCGAAGTTACTCCAGGTGCTTCAGGACCAGGAATTTCATCGTATTGGGGGGAAGGCAGCGATCAAAGTAGACGTCCGGATCATGGCCGCGACTCACTGCGATCTGGAGAAAGGAATAGCCGACCGTAACTTTCGCGAAGATCTTTATTACCGCCTCAATGTTATCAACATTCATGTTCCGCCCCTGCGTGAGCGGCCGGAAGACATTATAGAGCTGGCTGAATTCATTCTTTACAGGCACGCGCAGGGCACGAACCTCACACCTATCACCGGAAAACTGCGAGAGGCCATGTCGCTTTACCATTGGCCCGGCAATGTTCGGGAACTGGAAAATGTGATGCGCAGGCTGCTCGTGCTGAGGGACGCGGACCTGGT
>JBAUOG010000016.1:0-16600 GCA_049579625.1 Bryobacteraceae bacterium | reverse complement strand
ATTATCTGCTGTCCACGGGGGTCACGCGGAGGTAGGCCATGCGGTGGGGGGCACCGGCATTTTCTGGCTGGTTCACGGCAAGTTCAATGCCGTGTTCGAACGCTTGCGTGCGCGCTATAAAGACTTGCTGGCTTTTTCACTCCATCACCGCGGGCCCGTGGCGGCTGGTTTTGGCGTATTCGTTTTCGGTTCGATGCTGCTTCTTTTTGTCGTGGGCCGCGACTTCTTCCCTTATGTCGACTCGGGCCAAATGCGGATGCATGTCCGTGCGCCAGTCGGGACGCGGATTGAGGAGACAGAACGGCTGTTTGGGGAGATCGAAGACGAGATTCGGCGCATCATCCCTTCTCGCGACCTCGATACCATCCTCGACAACATTGGTCTACCAAATGGAGGTTTTAATCTCGCCTTTAGCGATTCATCAGTCATTGGCCAATCTGACGGTGACATTCTCATCTCGCTAAAAGAAAATCGCGAGCTGGATACCAAGCATTACGAACGCGAGCTTCGCAAGATACTGAATGAGAAGTTTCCTCAAGCCCTGTTCTACTTCCAGGCGGCCAATATAACCAATCAGATTCTCAACTTCGGCTTGCCGGCGCCGATTGATGTGCAGTTAGTCGGTCGCGATCCGAAGAATTACTCCATTGCGGTCGAGCTAGCCCGGCATATCGCGAAGGTCCCGGGCGCGGTCGACGTGCACGTTCACCAGCAAATTGGTTATCCCGAAGTTCAGGTCAACGTTGATCGGACCAAAGCCGGTCAGGTTGGTCTGACACAGCGCGACGTGAGCAATAGCCTGTTGATATCGCTTGCCGGCTCCGGTCAGGTCGCGCCGAACCAATGGCTGAACTTCGACAACGGTGTCAATTACGACGTGGGCGTTCAGACGCCGCAATACCGTATTCAGAGTCTAGACGACCTTAAGAAAACGCCCATTTCTTCCGGCTCTCAGCGAACGGCCAGCACCACACAAGCCGGCACTGTGAACGACATGACGACTTATGGCGCGCCCGGGGACACACAACTTCTGCAGAACCTGGCCACGTTTAAGCGAACCTCCAGTGTCTCCATCGTTAATCACTACAATGTTCAGCCTGTGTATGACGTGTATGCAAATACGGACCGCCGCGATCTGGGTGGGGTTGCCGGCGACGTTGAGAAGATCGTCGCCGAGTTCCAACATAAAATTCCGCCCGCCTCGTTCTTCGTTGTGCGAGGCCAGGTTCTAACCATGCAGTCCTCATTCGTGAGGCTTGGTCTCGGCCTTCTTTTTGCCATCCTTCTGGTTTATTTGCTGATGGTGGTTAACTTCCAGTCCTGGCTCGATCCGTTTATCATCCTCATGGCCATTCCTGGGGCGCTCGCCGGAATCCTGTGGATGCTGTTCGCCACGGGAACGACTCTCAACGTGCCTTCGCTGATGGGTTCGATTATGTGTATTGGTGTGTCGACCGCGAATAGCATTCTGGTGGTTACATTTGCCAATCAGCAGCGCTTCGAGGGCCATAATGCGATGGACGCGGCGCTGCTTGCCGGCTATACACGCATTCGCCCCGTGATTATGACTGCCGCGGCTATGATCATTGGGATGATGCCGATGGCCCTGGGGTTCGGAGAAGGCGGCGAACAGAATGCGCCGCTCGGCCGCGCCGTGATCGGCGGTTTGCTGGTTGCGACCTTTACTACTTTGATTTTTGTACCGATTATGTATACCTTCTTGCGCCGCAAGCCGCCGGTTCACATCGAGCGTGAAATTGACCACGAAGCCCATGAGGGTGAGACTGTATAGTTACGCCGACATCCATGGAAAACAGTTCTTCAAGCTCTCCGCATTCCCGGGCCTCCGGCAGGTCGGTCGCGATCATCGTGATTGTGCTGGTGCTGCTCTTCGCCGGGATCTTCCTGTTTGGCTGGACCCGGCACGACGAAGTCGAGAAGGCGGCGCGAGCGGACGCCAAGCTCGAGGCCACGACTTTGCCTACGGTGACGATCACGGTAGCCGCTCGAGCTGCATCCGTCGCGGAATTGACTCTTCCCGGGAATATTCAGGCGATCACCGAGGCGGCCGTTCTCGCCCGAGCGGAGGGCTATCTAGTGAAGCGATACGCAGACATCGGCGATCGCGTGCGTGAGGGGCAGTTGCTCGCTGAACTCGATACGCCGGATCTCGACCAGCAGGTGGTTCAGGCTCAAGCTGCGTTGCAGCAGACCAACGCTGCGCTGGCCCAGGCGAAAGCCGCGCGGGAACAATCGAAGGCCAACGCCCAATTAGCAGATGTGACCGCCAAGCGGAATACCATTCTGGTGAGCCGCGGCGTGCTCTCCAAACAAGAGGGAGACCAGTCGGATGCGACCTTGTTAGCCCAGACCGCCAACGTGAGTGCGAGTGACGCAAACGTAAATGCGGCTCTGCAGAACGTCGGCGCAAACGAAGCAAATCTGCGGCGTTTACTTGACCTTCAGGCGTTCAAGAAGGTCCGAGCTCCGTTCGATGGTGTCATTACCCTGCGTAATATCGATACCGGCTCGCTCATCTCCAGTGGCAGCACGTTACTTTTTCGGATCGCCCAAAACAACGTTCTTCGAATCTTCGTGAACGTCCCGCAGTCGGATTTCAGTTCATTCAGGGTCGGAATGCCTGCTGGGATCACCGTGAGCGAACTGCCCGGAAAAACGTTTACGGGTAAAGTCTCACGTCTGTCCGGCGCGCTCGACACCAACACCCGAACGCTTTTGACGGAGGTGGAAGTGCCGAATGCACAGGGCACGTTATTGCCGGGCATGTATGCTCAGGTTCACTTTTCTATCACCCGGACGCAGCCCGCGGTTGTGGTTCCTGGTGACGCCATCGTCACTCGTGCAAATGGGCCAATGGTGGCCGTTGTCGATTCAGACAACACCGTCCACTTCCGTCTGGTTCACCTAGGCAGGGATTTCGGAACCAAGGTTGAGATCCTTGGAGGCCTCGAGGCAGGCGAGCAGGTCGTCGTTAATCCTACCGATGATGTGCGTGAAGGGGCGAAGGTAAAGACCACAATGGATGTCGAGCCTGGCGCGGCCCGACAACCAGCCGCTAAGCCGGCTCAAAACGGTGGGTCAGCAGCCCATTGAGACGTCGAGTGTCAAGCTACGGAATTGACAGCATGATGAAACAGTCGGTAACGCTACTTTTGTGCGTGGCGATGTCATGGCCATGCTATTCGCAAGAAACACCCCCTCCACAAACCGGCGGCAGTGCCGAGCCGCTTAGGCGCATGCCGGCTGTGACCAGTCCGGAGGGCATCCGGCTCACCTTCCCGTACCGCGCGGAACAGGTTAGCCCGCTTTCTGGGATCAACTCGCCGCGTACTTACGAACTGATACGCGCAGGCAACCTTTATCTTTCGCTGCAAGATGCGATTTCGCTGGTGCTGGAGAACAGTCTCGATATACAACTCCAGCGTTATACGCCTCTGATCGCGAACAGTGACCTGCTGCGCGCCAAGGGCGGCGGTCTCTTGCGCGGCCTGGATTACATCTTCCGCGAGTTGCCTCCCGGCGAGGGCGGACCGGGTGGCCCGCTACTGACCACCCTAGGCGGTTTGGCGCCAGCTACGTCACTGACGTCTAATACCAGCATCACGTCCGTCATCACGGGCCAACCCGTGGCCGTGACGGCGCTGGGCACCATCCCCGCTTCAAACGGCAGCAAGATCCCGCAGTTTGACCCCGCGCTGACGGCGGATCTTAACTGGTCTCATACCTCAACTCCACAAGCCGACACTTTGCAGAACGGCGTATACAACCTCCAAACAAATACGCTTAACGGGGGCGGCGGCTATTCGCAGGGCTTCTCCACCGGCACATCGCTCAACGCCACTTACACATCGCCTCGTATCAACGCAAATTCCTACAGTTCGACTTACAATCCCTACACCACCGCGGCTTTGGGATTCACAATTGATCAGCCCCTGCTGCAAGGCTTCGGCATCGACCTCAATCGCCGCTTCATCAGGATTGCCGCCAATCAGCAGCGCATCGCCGATCTCGTGTTCAGCGAGCAGCTCATAATAACCGTCTCCGACATCATTTCGCTTTATTGGGATTTCGTTACTTTGCGAGAGGATGTCGAGGTTAAACGCCAGGCACTCGCCGCCGCACAGAAACTCTACGACGACAATAAATCCCAAGTCGAGGTGGGAACGCTGGCGCCCCTGCAGCTAAAGCGCGCCCAGGCTGAAGTGGCGCGCACCCGACAGGATCTGATTGCCGCCGGCGGTCTTGCGGACCAACAGGAGTTGATCCTCAAGAATGCCATCACACGCAGCGGCAACCATGATCCTGTTCTGTTGTCTGTGCACTTAATTCCCCTGGACCACATCGACGTTCCCAAAGGGGAAGTGATCCCGCCCGTCGAAGACCTGATCAATCAGGCCCTGAAGAATCGGCCCGACATCGCATTCGAGAAGATACAGATCGACAACGCCAACATCGCCCTCAAGGGCGCCAAGAACGCGCTGCTGCCGCAGCTCGACGTCATTGGCGGGCTAACAAACAATGCTCTTGCCGGCAGCGTCAACCCGTTGCTGCCTTCTGCCGGCTCAGGGACTATCAATCCTATAAACCCTGCATTCATCGGCGGCGCAGGCACCCTGCTTTCACAGATCTTTGAACGGAACTATCCCAACTACGGCATAGGTGTTCAGCTCACAATTCCCTTACGCAATCGCGTGGCGCAGGCCGATGTGGTTCGGGATTCGCTTCAGCTTCGACAATCGGAAGTCCGTCTAAGGATCAATGCCAATCAAGTTCGCGTTGACGTGGAAAATGCCCGTTTGGCGTTGGAACGGTCGCGGGCCAGCTATGACGCGGCTGTCGAAACAGTATCCTTGCAGGAAGAAGCTTTGGCAGCCGAGCAAGAACGGCTCCAGGTGGGCCAGTCAACTTCATTTAACGTGATCCAGTTTCAACGCGACCTGGAACAGGCGCGATCAACGGCCCTGGTCGCCGGTGGTAATTACGCGAAAGCCAAGGCTGCGCTTGATCGCGCCATGGGCAACACTCTTGCCACGAACGGCGTGAAGTTCGACGAAGGCCTCAGCGGTGTCGTGACTCGGCCGCCGACTTCACTTCCCCCGCCAAGCGCCAAGCCGTAGGACCTACGAATTCGGCGCCTGTGTCCGGATCACCAACAGCTGTTGATCTGGGGACAGGCTCGCTGTGTCCACGCGGCGACGGGCTTCGGCGACGCGATACGGAGATGTGTGCGCGCCTTGGGACACAGGTGCCTGTCCCCGGCCGGCATCCGTTTTCATCATTGCGGGCGTGTGCACTCCGGCACTCATGCTGAGATCAGAAAGAAGGTGAAAATGCCGGTTTTGTTGAAAGAGCATTGAGTGCGTTCCCTCACGATCACGGCAACTCAACCAACGCGGAGAGGGAATCAATAACCTTGTCGCGGCTTTGGCCGGGTATCGGAGAAGCCTACAGAAGCGGAGTAATGTCCGCAGAGCGAAGGGGTCCGCATGTTCAGCGCTCTGGGGGTGGGTTAGATGTGCTGACTTGCCGGGGCGATGTCGTTTTCAAAAGAGACAGGCGGATTGTAGATCAAGATGCGGCCGCAGGTTTCGCAGAGTTGGAAACCCACGCCGGCCTTGAGGTCCTGGAAGTACTGCGGGCGCAGTTGGATCATGCAACCCTCACACCTTTCATCCACGACGTTGGCGATCGCGGTGCCTCGGGTCTTCTTCTTGACTATTTCGTAGCGCGTGTAGAGCTTGGGATCGATTCGCGCCACGAGGGCTGCTCGCTGGGCCTTGGCTTCGTTGACTGCCTTCAGATCGGCTGCCGTGCGCTCACGTGCCAGCTTTTTCTCGGCATCGACTTGCTGCTGTTCGACCTTGAGCGAGGCCTCGGCGGCGACGACGTTCTTGTCGAGCGCCTCAGCCTGTTCCATGAACTCAATGATCTTGTCCTCGGCTTTGCGGATTTCGTTCTCGCCGTAGGTGATCTCATTCTGGAAGGCGCGGTACTGATCATTGGTCTTGGCATCGATCATCTGGGTCTTCAGTTTGGAGACTTTTTGATCGTGAACCAGGATTTCGGCTTCGAGTTTCTTACGGTCGCTCTGATTGGCTGAGAGCGCGGACCGATCCACCTCCAGCCTGCGTTTATGTGCTTCGAGTTTTTTCTCGATCTCGGCGATGTGGAGAGGAAGGGTGGCGATCTCTTTTTCAAAACTCGCGATCTTGCGATCGAGCGCCTGAAGTTCGACCGCAAGAGCCAGGTCTTGCTTCATTTATGCTCGGATTTTAGCACGCAGGGACTGGAACCTGGACAGAAAGGGACCAGCGAAGACGTCGAGCGCGAAGCGCACCTCGTCGATTTTCAGGTATCGCAAGATGATCACAAACGCGATCAAACCGATGGGAAGCGATACAGCGAGATTCGCCAGATCGGCCCAACGCGACACGCCCAGCCAGCGGGCCATCTGGAAACTGGCGGCCCAGACCGGCAAGGCCATGAGTATGGAGCCAGCGGCGATCCGTGTAAAGCCGTGCACCAGATAGCGGCCCTCGATGCCGCCCAATCGCCGGCGCAGTCTCTCAAACAGGACCAGGCTGGCCACGATTGCGACCACCGACGTGGAAAGAGCGAGTGCGGCATGGCCCAGATGAAAGACGGACAGCAACATGTAAGCGACGCCAAAATTGACCAGGATGGAGAGCAGGCTCACGAACATGGGCGTATTGGCATCATCCAGCGCGTAGAAGGCCGGGTTGAGCATTTTCGTGGCGGCATAGCCAACCAGGCCGACGGCATAGCAGGAAAGTGCGATCGCAGTTTGCTGGGTATCGTAGAACTGAAATTTTCCGCCCTGAAAAATAGCCCCAATAATCGGACGTCCCAGCACTACCAAGCCGATGGAAGAAGGGATGGTCAAAAGGAAAACCATGTTTAGCGAACGGGAGAGTGTTTTGCGGAACTCCTCGTAGTTCGCTGACGCGGCGCTACGTGAAACCGACGGCAAAACCGCGGATGCAAACGCGACGCCGAAAAGGCCGAGCGGCAATTGCATGAAGCGGAACGCGTATGCCAGCCAACTGACGGGCCCGTCTGGCCCGCGCAGAGGGTCGGACAGCCGTGAGGCAAAGTTGGTATTGACCATTACATTGATTTGGACCGCTGCATTGCCAAGGATGGCCGGGATCATCAGCCGGAAGATCTGTTGCAAGCCCGGATGGGACCAGCCGAAGTCCAACTTAAAGGCAAAACCGGCGTGACGGAGGCTGGGAATCTGCCACACGAGTTGCAGCGCACCGCCGAGAACCACGCCATACGCCATGCCTTCAATGGCTGTGATTCCGATGTGTGGTGCAATGTAAAAGCCGAGCACGAGGCCAAAAATGACGGACCCAATGTTGAAGAAGGTGGATGCCATGGCCGGCACGCCAAATATGTTGCACGCGTTGAGCATGCCCATGGCTTGTGCGGCGAGCGCCACCAGCAACAGGAATGGAAACATGATGCGGGTCATTTGCACCGCAAGTTCGAACTTGCCGGGGACGGCAGCGTAGCCAGGCGCGAGAAGCCAAACCAAGCCCGGCGCGAAAATGACGCCCAGCAGACAGAACAGCCCGACGAGGGCGATGATCGCTGTGGCAACCAGGTTTGAGAGGCGAGCGGCACCTTCTTTGTCGCCTTCGGCGAGGTACTTCGTGAAGGTTGGAACGAAGGCCGAAGAAAGCGCACCTTCCGCAAACAAATCGCGGGTCAGGTTCGGGATTCGGAAGCCCAGCAGGAAAGCGTCGTACGAAAAGCCGGCGCCAAACTTCTGAGCCATCACCATTTCGCGCACAAGACCGGTGATACGGCTCATGAAGATGGCAATCGACACGATGCCCGCAGACCGGGCTACCTGCTCGGATTGGGCGGTGCGCTTGAGATTAAGTGTCGTTGCCATTTCATCCGGAGCGGGCATTCTCAATGTGAGACTGCCTGCCGGGACTTGCCGTTACTACGCGGTCGTTTTGCCGTACTCTTCGAGGAAATGCGCGATGGTCCAGATACCGGTGTAATAGTTACTAATCCGATACTTTTCATTCGGCGAATGGAGACCATCATCGGGCAGACCAAACCCCATCAGGACGGTGGGAATGCCGAGATGCGTGCCAAACTCCCCCACAATCGGAATCGAGCCGCCACTGCGGACAAAGACCGTTGGCTGTCCCAGCATGTCGCTGAAGGCTTTCGCGGCGATGTCGATGGCGGGGTGATCCGGGTTTACGGAGATAGCTGGTCCCGAACTCAAAACGCGAATCTGGGTTTGAATGCCGGCCGGGGTGTTGTCCTTCACCCACTGCTTGAATGCAGCCAGCACTCTCTGTGGGTCCTGGTGAGGCACAAGGCGAATGCTGACCTTGGCCACTGCCTTGGCGGGTATTACCGTTTTAGCGCCAGCTCCCGTGAAGCCGCCGGCGATCCCGTGCACCTCAAATGTGGGGCGCGCCCAAATCCGGGCGAGAACCGACTGCTCTGGCTCGCCGGTCAGTTGCGAGGATCCGACTTCGTGCTCCAGAAATTCCTTCTCCGAGAAGGGCAGCCGGCGCCAGCTTTCGACTTCCGCAGTAGCGGGAGGGGTCACGTCGTCGTAAATACCCGGAATCAGGATGTGACCCTGAGCGTCTTTCGCCTTTGCGAGCAGCTCAATCAACCCGTACACGGCGTTCGGCGCAGCGCCGCCATACATGCCTGAATGAAGGTCACGCGCGGGTCCTTGCGCTTCCACTTCCATGTACATTAAGCCGCGCAAGCCGATGCAGAGGGTGGGCACTCCGTCGGCGAAGAGTTCGGTGTCGGAGACCAGCGCCACGTCCGCTTTCAACTTTTCCTTGTGTTTAGGAACGTAGTCGGAGATCGACTCACCGCCAACTTCCTCTTCACCCTCGATCAGGAACTTTACATTGACCGGGAGCGTGCCATGCACAGCCTGCAAGGCTTCGATGGCCTTGATGTGCATGTACATCTGCCCCTTGTCGTCGCAGGCGCCACGAGCATAGATGTTTCCGTCGCGGATGGATGGCTCAAAGGGAGGCGTGTGCCAGAGTTCCAGAGGATCGGGGGGCTGGACGTCATAGTGGCCATAGCAAAGAACGGTTGGTTTTCCCGGCGCATGGAGCCAGTCGCCATAGACCAGTGGGTGGCCCTTGGTTGGGATCACCTCGACGTTCTCGATACCGGCCGTGCGCAGACTGCCGGCGACGAACTCGGCCGCGAGGATGACATCCCCTTTGTGTTCAGGCAGAGTGCTAATGCTTGGAATGCGCAGCAGGTCGAGAAGCTCATTGAGCAGACGATCTTCGCTGGCACGCACGAATTCTTGGACGGCAGCAGACAAGTTGGAAGGTACCCCTTTTACCCTTCGATTATAGGGGGTTTGCAGGGACTTGTCTCCAAATGGAACGAAAGTCTATGGGATTGGGGAAAGCCGAGACGAATCTCGACAGACCCCCCCCAATTGCACTGTTAGCTGGCGATGCGTTCAGGCGACGTTCAAGGCCTTGGCGGCGAGGGCTGTTCCTTTAACCCTGGCGCGAATCTTGGCGAAGGCGACGTCTCTTGAGGTGGAACAGTCGTCGGCGAACGGTGAAAAGCCGCAGTCGTCGGTGGTTCCTAACTGCTCCACAGGAATGAACGCGGCGGCTTGGAGCACTCGCTCGCGGACTTCCTCAGGGGACTCAACTTGCGGATCGAGGGGATCGATTACTCCCACGAAAACGACTTGGTTGGGTTTGAGATGAGCCGCGATCAGGCGGAGCACATGCTCCCGGTTTGGTTCACTGGCCAATTGAATATAGAAGCGGCCAGCTTTTAACTCGAACAAGAGCGGCAACAAGCCTGCGTAATCGACCGAGGCGCTATGGGTTTGGTCCCGGTCTCCTCCAGGGCAGGTATGCACGCCGATGCGCGCTTGGTCCTCTGGAGTGAAGCGATCGAGCACCTGGTTATTCAACTCGATGAACTGTTGCAGGAGATTGCCGCTCGGATCAAGCTTTAGTGATAAGCGGCCCTCTGTGAAGTCCATTTGGACGCAATGCGCACCGGCGTCCAACGAGCGACGGATGTCCGCTTCGGCCTCGATCTTCAGATCTTCGAGGAATTGATCGCGCGAATAACCGGGAATAGGGTCGGCCGGATACAAGAGGCTCAGCGCAGATGGCGAGATGACCGCCTGTTTGACAGGCAACTTGGTTAGCTTCTGCGCTTCGCGAATGTACTGGTCCGCGTGTATCGCGTAATGAAATGGGCCGCCGGTCAACCTCGGTAGCTGGCGGGTATGTCCGTCCGCGAATGGAATAACGACCCCGTCGGGAGCCAAGCGATCGCTTCCATTGAGGGGATACGTGGCGAAACTCGGCTTGGCCTGCTCGCCGTCGGAAATCACCGGCGAACTGGTTTCTTCGAAGCGTCGAATGGTGTCACGCACTGCTTCATTGACGATCCGGCAAAAGTCCGAGGGCTGAATGCTTCCTTCCTGCTGTTTACGAATCGCCTCAACCAATTCTGCTGGCCGGGGGATACTGCCAATGGGCTCGGTTTGGATGGGCATAGCCGAACGTTATCGGGTATCGGGGCCAAGCACAATCCTCGAAACTCAGTATGCGTAATTTACCGGGGTGGGAAAGGCGTGCGTCTCGGCCAGGTGTTTGCGGCCATTTAGCCCGATTTGCTGATAGAGAAAACGGCAACTTCCGTAAACAAATTCCGCAAGAAGCGTACTTCTTTGTCAGCGCGCAGAAATACCTGTCGTTCGATAATCCAACGCTGCTGGCGGCACAACAAGATAAAGTCTTCGACCGTCAGGAAGTGCAGGTTCGGAGAATCGTACCAGTCGTAGGGGAAAAGTTCTGTTCTGGGAGCGCGTCCGCTGAATAGGTGAGCCATGCGTACGCTCCAGTGCCCGAAATTAGGGAACGAGACAATGGCTCGCCTGCCCACGCGAAGCATCTGCGTAAGCACACGCAAAGGGTAACGCATTTCCTGTAGTGTCTGGCTGAGGATCACAAAGTCGAAGGCGGCATCGGGATAGTCCGCCAGGCCTTTATCGAGGTCACCCTGGTAAACGGAGACTCCGCGAGCGATTGCCTTCTGCACCTTTTCGCCGCTGATTTCCACGCCGCGCGCATCCACCTGCTTGTTCTCGCGAAGCCAAGCCAGCAACTCGCCGCCACCGCAGCCAAGATCAAGCACGCGCGCGCGCGGCTCGACGATTTCGGCGATCATGGCATAGTCGCGGCGTTCGAGCAGGAATTCAGTCACAGCCCGATGTTCGGCGTGGGTCATCGGATCTCCTGGTCCTGCTCCACGCTCCGTAGAAACCCGCGGATCATCTGGGACTGCTCCTTGGTCTCTAGGAGGAATGAATCGTGGCCATAACTGGCTTGCAGTTCGCAGAATGCCACATTCACGTTGCGTCCGCGGAGCGCGCTTACGATTTCAAGCGACTGATAGGTGGGGTAGAGCCAGTCCGAGGTGAAGCTGATGACCAGGAAACGAGCCTTGGTTTTATCGAACGCCGCAGCCAGCGACGGATTACCGGCGGCCAGGTCGAAGTAGTCCATGGCCTTTGTGATGTACAGGTAAGAATTCGCATCGAAGCGATTGACAAACTGGCTGCCGCGATAACGCAGATAGCTTTCAACCTCGAAGTCCACCGAAAAGTCGAAGCCAAACGCGTCTTTGTCGCGCAGGCGGCGGCCGAATTTATCGCGCATCGAGGCGTCGCTCATGTACGTGATATGCCCGACCATGCGGGCAACTGCCAAGCCACGTGCGGGAGGCTTCGCGTCGTAGTAGTTTCCCTCGTTCCAGTCGGGGTCGGCCATCACCGCCTGCCGGCCGACCTCGTTGAACGCAATCTGTTGCGCGCTGTGACGGGCAGTTGTCGCGACCGGAATGGTTGAGGCAACCGATTCGGGATAGGTCACGGCCCATTCGAGGGCTTGCATGCCGCCCATGGACCCGCCCGTGATGGTGAGCAGGCGTTTGATCCCTAAGTAATCAATCAATTGTTTCTGCAGCCGGACCATGTCGCCGATGGTGATTACCGGAAACCGCATAGCGTAGCGCTCGCCCGTTGAGGGATCGATGGAACTGGGTCCGGTGGTGCCCCGGCAACCGCCCAGCACGTTGGAGCAAATCACGAAGTAGCGATCGGTGTCGAGGCCGAGGCCGGGACCAATCACATTGGACCACCAACCGGGTTGGCCTGAATCCTTGCTGATTCCAGCGGCGTGAGCATCGCCCGAAAAGGCGTGAAGCACAAGAATCGCGTTGCTGCGATCGGCGTTCAGTTCGCCGTAGGTCTCGTATGCGACGTCGACTTGCAACAGGCTAATGCCGCAATCGAGAGCCAACGAGGGAAAACGAACGGTCTGCGTTTCAACGGTGGATGCCATCTAAATTCTTACGGTTAACCCGAGGCTAAGTATTTGCTCGAGGTTGGGCACAATGCGGGTCGACGAGGAGCCTCTTCAGGTGCCGCATTCCACGCATGTGATTGCAAGATAACACGATGCTGGAAGTCCCGTGCATCGAACGGAGGAATCGGCGGTGTGCATGGTTCCGATACGGGCGCTATTTGCGTTCGAGCCCTCATACAGTTCTTCGGCCAATTGATTGAAGTGGGGCGCAAAACGTGATCCAATAAAGTGATCGGCCCACCGATCTGCCGCGAGTCCTCGCGGAGTCCCATCACGTTGAGGAGCCTAATAGTTGGAGAAAGCAGTTCTCGTCCTGGAAGACGGTTCGATCTTCGAGGGAGTAAGCTTTGGTGCGCCCACGCAGCGAACTGGAGAGGTTGTGTTCAACACAGCCATTACCGGATACCAGGAGATCTTTACTGATCCTTCCTATACCGGGCAGATTGTCGTTCTTACCTACCCGCAGATCGGGAACTACGGATCGAACCGGGCGGACAATGAGTCCGCCGGTCCGTTCATCGAAGGGCTGGTTGTCCGGGAGATTTCGCCAGTTGTCAGTAACTGGAGATCGGAAGAGAAAGCAGAGCACTACCTCGCCAAGCACGGAATACCAGTGATCGCCGAAGTGGACACGCGGCGTCTGGTGCGGTTGCTGCGCGATCGAGGTGCTATGCGTGGAATGATTGCGGTCGGCGAGCGTGATCCTGCTGCCCTGATTGAAGCGGTTCGCCAGTCACCATCCATGACCGGACAGAACCTGGTGTCGCAGGTGTCCACTAAACAGAGCTACTCATGGACCGAGCCCGTCGTAGCGGTTTCAGTTTCCGACAAGACCGTGGAGAGGTCCGAGGAGCGCTTCCATGTGGTTGCCTATGACTACGGCATCAAGCGCAACATTCTTCGCCACCTGGTGAATGTCGGGTCGCGTGTGACCGTTGTGCCGGCGGACGCGACTGCGGAAGACGTTCTTAGCTTGAAGCCCGACGGCGTGTTTCTTTCCAACGGCCCCGGCGATCCCGAGCCGCTCACCGAGCAAGCCGCGCACGTGCGGAAGTTGATCGGACGCGTGCCGATCTTCGGCATTTGCCTGGGCCATCAGATTCTCGGGTTAGCGCTGGGTGGGAAGACCTACAAGTTGAAGTTCGGCCATCATGGCGCGAATCATCCCGTGTTGAACCACCAGACAGGCCGCGTCGAGATTACCTCACAGAACCACGGCTTCGCGGTGGATCCGGACTCGTTGCAGGATTCGGAGGTCGAGATTTCGCATATCAATCTGAACGATGACACGGTGGAAGGATTGCGCCACAAGAAAGAGCCGCTGTTTTGCGTGCAGTACCATCCGGAGGCTGCGCCCGGTCCCCACGACTCGCACTACCTGTTCCACGATTTTGTGAAGATGATGAGCGAGGTGAAGGCCTAGAATGCCGAAACGGACTGATCTCAAGCGCATCATGATTGTGGGTTCGGGCCCGATCATCATCGGACAGGCCTGTGAATTCGACTACTCCGGAGCCCAGGCGTGCAAGGCTCTTCGCGCGGAGGGCTACGAAGTAATCCTCATTAATTCGAATCCGGCCACGATCATGACCGATCCGGAGCTGGCCGACCGCACCTACGTGGAGCCGCTGAGCCTTGCGTACGCGACGGAAGTGATTCGCAAAGAGCGTCCGGATGCACTGCTTTCAACGGTAGGCGGCCAGACGGGCCTGAACCTGTCGGTCGAACTGGCCGAGGCCGGAGTGCTGGAAGAGTTTGGCGTCGAATTGATTGGCGCCCGCATTGATGCGATCAAGAAGGCCGAGGACCGCTTGCTGTTCAAGGACGCGATGAAGAAGATCGGCCTGGACATGACGCAGTCGCAACTGGTGAACAACATCGAAGACGGTCTTGCCTTTGCCAATCGCATCGGATATCCGATCATTCTGCGACCTAGTTTCACAATGGGCGGAAGCGGCGGCGGCATTGCGTATCACCGCGAGGAATTGGAAGAGATTCTCGAGCGCGGCATCGACCTATCGCCGGTGCATGAGGTCTTAGTCGAAGAGAGCGTGCTGGGCTGGAAGGAATTCGAGCTCGAGGTGATGCGCGATATGGCGGGTAATGCCATCATCGTCTGCTCCATCGAAAACTTCGATCCGATGGGTGTTCACACGGGTGATTCGATCACCGTGGCGCCCGCTCAGACGTTGACGGATCGCGAGTATCAGATGATGCGCGATGCGGCCATCCGTTGTCTGAACGAGATTGGCGTGGACACGGGCGGCTCGAACGTCCAATTCGCGATCAACCCCGAAAACGGGCGCATGGTGATTGTGGAAATGAATCCGCGTGTTTCACGCAGTTCAGCGCTGGCCTCGAAAGCAACTGGCTTTCCTATCGCCAAGATCGCGGCGAAGCTTGCAGTCGGTTACCGGCTGGATGAAATCAAGAACGACATTACACGCGCGACGCCGGCGTGTTTCGAGCCGACCATCGACTACGTAGTGGTGAAGATTCCTCGCTGGCAGTTCGAGAAGTTCCCTGGCGCCGAGCCGGTGCTCAACACGCAGATGAAGTCAGTCGGCGAAGTGATGGCTATCGGCCGAACGTTCAAACAGGCGCTCGGGAAGGGAATGAGGAGCCTCGAAACCGGCAAGGCCGATGGCGCCAGAGCTCTTGACCCCGAACTGATTCCCCAGCGCCTGATCACGCCGAATCCCGACCGGCTCGACTACATTCGCTTTGCTTTCGAGCAGGGCTACACGGTTGAGCAGATCTATGAGATGGCCAAGGTGGATCGCTGGTTCTTGCAGCAGATCGCGGAGGTTGTGGAACTCGAGAAGTCGTTCGCCGGCCGGACGCTTGAATCGATCACCCCGAAGGAAATGCGGCGGGCGAAGCGCGACGGATTGGGCGATCGGCAATTGGGCCGCCTGATTGGCGCGGAGCCCATGGATGTGCGCGCGGCCCGCATGAGACAGGGGATTCACGCGGTCTTCAATCGAGTGGACACTTGCGCGGCCGAGTTTAAGAGTTTCACTCCGTATATGTACTCGAGCTATGAGTCAGAAGATGAAGCCGCGCCGACGGAACGCAAGAAGGTCATGATTTTGGGCAGCGGGCCAAACCGCATCGGCCAGGGCATCGAGTTCGACTACTGCTGCTGTCACGCTTCTTTCGCGCTACAGGATTTCGGCGTCGAGTCGATCATGATCAACTGCAACCCGGAAACGGTATCAACCGATTACGATACGAGCGACCGTCTGTACTTTGAGCCCCTCACGCAGGAAGAAGTGCTCAATATCTACGATGTTGAAAAAGCGGACGGGCTGATTGTGCAGTTTGGCGGGCAGACGCCGCTGAACCTCGCCATGCCGCTGAAGCAGTTGGGCCTGCCGATCATCGGCACGGATCCGAGCAACATCGATCTCGCCGAAGACCGCAAGCTGTTCGGCAAATTGCTCGCTGATTTGAATATTCCTTCGCCGCCTCACGGGACGGCGACCAGTGTCGAAGAAGCGATCGGCGTGGCACGCAGGCTCGGGTTTCCGGTGTTGGTCCGCCCCAGTTACGTTCTGGGCGGCCGCGCCATGGTCATCGCTTACAACGAAGACACGGTGCGGCGCTACATGCAGGAGGCGGTCAGTTTCTCCGTGCAGCGGCCGGTGCTGGTGGATCAGTTCCTTGAAGATGCAACTGAAGTGGACGTCGATGCGCTGTGCGATGGCCAGAGCGTGCTGATCGCGGGCATCATGGAGCATATCGAAGAAGCGGGCGTCCACTCCGGAGATAGCTCCTGCGTGCTGCCGGCGTTCTCACTGGCTCCGGCGACCATCCAGCTGATTGAGCAGTACACACGAAAACTGGCGTGTGCGCTCAATGTCATCGGCTTGATGAATGTTCAGTACGCCATCAAGGGCAACGACGTGTACGTCCTGGAAGTCAACCCGCGCGCATCGCGCACCGTGCCGTTTGTCGCGAAGGCGACTGGTGTTCCGCTGCCGAAGATCGCGGTGGGCGTGATGCTCGGCAAGAAACTCGAGGACTTCAAATACTTGACCGGCGGGATTGTGGACGGGACCCTGCCCGTTCCGAATTTCTTTGTAAAGAGCCCGGTTTTTCCGTTCAATAAGTTCCCGGGAGCGGACCCGGCC
>JBAUOG010000015.1:0-4262 GCA_049579625.1 Bryobacteraceae bacterium | reverse complement strand
CGATTATCAAGGGCTGGCGCTTTCGCCGGATGGGACCCGGCTGGCCTTAAGCAAGAGCAGCGGGGCTGACCGAAACATCTGGCTGCTGGATTTCTCTCGAGGTACGAGCACGCGGTTTACGTTCGGTTCGGCGAAAGACGAAGATCCGGTCTGGTCGCCGGATGGGCACCGCATTATCTTCGCTTCCGACCGGGACGGCGACCAGTTTAACTTGTATCAGAAGCGGGTAAACGGCGTGAAAGAGGAAGAGGTCCTGCTGAAATCCGGCGAGGACAAGTGGCCCACCAGCTGGTCGCGCGATGGACGCTTCTTACTGTATGACGCAGTGCACCCGAAAACAAAGGGAGACACAGATATTTGGATGCTCCCGCTGGAAGGTGACAAGAAACCGGCTCCGTTCCTGATCACGGAGTTCTCCGAAAGCGACGCCCACTTTTCTCCAGACGGCCACTACGTGGCCTACACATCGGATGAGTCCGGGCAACCGGAGGTCTACGTGCGGACATTTTCGCCGTCATCTTCTGTAACCTCTGGCGGGACGGCCACGGAGATTGGTGGCAAGTGGAAAGTCTCCGATCATCTGGGCTTTCAACCGCGCTGGCGCGATGATGGCCGGGCGCTCTATTACCGTTCTCTGATCGATGGGAAGGTGATGGCTGTCGAAATTGCGACCCATCCGGCGTTTTTGTCCGGAAAGCCCCGGCCCCTTGGAACGGCGCTTCCCATCCCCCCGGCGTGGCCTGATCTTGGCAGCCTATGGGATTCCGCTGCGGATGGCAGGAGCTTCCTCACGCTGACGACCGTCAATAGAAAGGAGCCGTACACGGTGGTGCTGAACTGGCAGGCTGGTTTGAAGAAATAGATGAGTTCTGACTCATCCGAACAGCCATTCAAGCCTCTGTCGTTTCAGCACATTACATTCTTTGGGACGGTGAGCACAACCCTACCTGTCACGGCTGTTTCCCATCCGGCGGCGCTCTCATTTCAACTTTCCCATGTGAGCGGTTGCGAATTTGGCGCTCATTTCGCGCCTTACTGAGCAGGCGGGATCTTTGAAGTACTTATTTTTCGCAGCTTGGCGGTACCTGCGGTACCAATGAAGATCGTTCACCAAACGGTCACAAGGACAAGGAGAAACGCGTGAGCCATAGTGGATTCAAGTGCTTATTGCGAGACCAGGGCTTTCACGCCTTCCTTTGGACGCAATTCCTCGGCGCATTCAACGACAACGTTTACAAGATCGTCGTTTCGATGCGTGCGGTTCACGTGGCGGCCAATTCGGAATCAAGCAGCTTGTACTTATCCCTTGCCGGCGCCGTGTTTGTGGTTCCGTTTCTGTTGTTCTCAGGCTACTCCGGGCACCTGGCGGACGTCATCAGCAAGCGCAGGGTGTTGATCGGGGTGAAAATCTTCGAGGTTTTCGTCATGGGCTTGGGGCTGGCTGCGTTCTTCTCCACGCGCATCGAGCTGATGCTGCTGGTCCTGTTCTTGATGGCAGTTCACTCCACCATTTTCAGTCCGGCGAAATACGGGATCGTACCGGAGATCCTTCCGGACGCGGATCTTTCGCGCGCGAACGCGCTGCTGGAGATGAGCACGTTCACAGCAATCGTACTGGGAACCTCCGTCGGTGCGTTTTTGTTTTCAACATGGAAAAACGAGCCTTGGAAAATGGGCCTGGTGATGATCGCAGTCTCCATTACCGGATTCCTGGTCAGTCTGAAGATCACGCGCGTCCCTCCGTCGGGCGCGACCGCGCCGTTTCGCATCAATCCCTTCGCTGAGGTCATCACAGGAACACGTCACCTCGTCAAGCAACGCCCCCTCACTCTCACGGTGGTGGGTATTTCGTACTTCTGGTTTCTGGGTGCGCTGTTCCAAATGGATCTTTTGTTGTTCGGCAGCGAAGTACTAAAAGTAAGCGATCTGAAGATCGGACTGATGGTCACGGCCCTCGCGGTCGGCATAGGCTTTGGAAGCATGCTCGCCGGCCGGCTCTCGGGTGACAAGGTGGAGATAGGGCTGGTGCCATTGGGAGCCATCTTCATGGGCGTGTTCTGCATTGCCCTGCAAATGGCCCGCCATTCCTATGGCCTTTCCGTGATGATGCTCTCGTTCCTAGGAATCGCGAGCGGCTTGTTTATCGTTCCACTGACCGCGTACCTGCAACAACGCAGTGAGAGTCACGAAAAAGGCCGAATGATCGCCACGAGCAACTTCTACAGCACGATCGGACTATTGCTGGCATCGCTGACCCTCTGGGTCATGCACGACAAGCTACATTTCGCGCCCGACCAATTGATCCTGATCTTCGGGATTGTGACGCTTGCCTCCTCGGTCTACGTCGTGAGCGTTGTGCCCGAATTCCTGGTGAGATTCCTTTTATGGCTGGCCACGCACACGCTATTCAGAATCCGCATCGTAGGACAGCAGAACGTCCCGTTCCGCGGCCCCGCGCTGCTGGTGGCAAACCACATGTCACACATCGACGGATTTCTGATCGGCGCGTGCGTGCAGCGTTTCGTCCGCTTTATGGTCTGGAAACCTTACTACCAGATGTCGACGATCAACTGGTTCTTCCGGCTTACGAAGGCAATTCCGGTGGGCCCCGGCGGCCCTCGCGATGTGGTTGCTTCCATCCACGCTGCTCGAAAGGAACTCGAAGGCGGCCACGTGGTTTGCATCTTCGCAGAAGGTGCGATCAGCCGCACGGGGAATACGCTTCCATTCCGTAGAGGCCTGGAGAAGATTGTGGCCAATCTCGACGTGCCTGTGATTCCCGTGCATCTTGATCGGCTGTGGGGCAGTATCTTCAGCTTCGAGCGAGGCAGGTTTCTGTGGAAATGGCCGAAACGCGTGCCCTATCCAGTTACCGTTTCGTTCGGAGAGCGGATGCCTTCCACCGTGTCCGCCCACCAGGTTCGTCAAGCAATTTTGGAACTCGGCAGCGACGCGGTCGCCCACTCAAAGGAACCGGCTGACCGGTTGGATCTCCAGATGATGCGGACCGCGAAGCGAAAGTGGGCCCAGTTCGCGATGGCTGATTCGAGTGGCCAGAGGGTGACGTTTGGTCAAACACTAGCCGGCAGTCTGTTGATCGCCGACTGGATTGGCAAAGAACGCCCTGACGAAAAGATGATCGGGCTGTTGCTGCCTCCGTCTGTGGGTGGCGCGCTGGCTAACATCGGCGTAACCATCGCCGGCCGGGCGACCGTGAACTTGAATTTCACGGCAGGACGTGAAGCCATGTTGTCCTCGATCGCTCAGTGTGGCCTGCGCACCGTCATCACATCCAAGTCGTTCCTGGAGAAGGCCAAAATCGAAGCGCCGGAGGGCGCGGTATTCCTTGAGCAGGTGCTCGGCAAAACCACCCGTGTCGACAAAGTGCGCGCCGCGCTGATGGCGCGATGCTTTCCAGCCCAGTTACTCGCGGTCTGGTATGGGCAACGCGGCCGCACGCCGGATTCGCTCGCCGCAGTAATTTTCTCGAGTGGCAGTTCGGGAGTTCCTAAAGGTGTGATGCTGTCACACTATAACGTTCTGGCCAACATTCGCGCCATGGCGCAGGTGTTCTGGGTCAGCGACCACGATCGCATCGTCGGCACACTGCCCTTTTTCCACTCCTTTGGTTACACGGTCACCATCTGGCTGCCGGTGGTCAACGGCTGCGGCGCGCTGTACCATAGCAATCCTACAGAAGTGAACAAAATCGGCGAATTGGTCGCCAAGCACAAGGGAACGCTGCTCTTGTCCACGCCAACCTTCTGCGCGGGCTTTACGCGCAAGTGCGCGAGGGAGGATTTCGCCAGCCTGCGATTCGTGCTGGTGGGCGCCGAGAAACTGCGGGAGTCGGTGGCAATAGCATTCCGCGAGAAATTCGGCGTCGAGTTACTGGAAGGATACGGGTGCACGGAAATGTCGCCAGTGATCGCAGTGAATGGCCCGAACTTCGAGGCGGGCAAAGACACGCAGCCCGGCAACAAGCCGGGAACCGTAGGCCATCCGCTTCCAGGAATCGTAGTGAAGGTGGTGAATCCCGATACCTTGGAGTCGCTCGGTCCGAGTTCGGAAGGCTTGTTGGTGGTGAAAGGCGCCAACCGTATGCTGGGTTATCTGGGACAACCCGAGCGAACTGCGGAAGCGGTGCGCGACGGGTGGTATATCACCGGCGACATTGGCGCCATCGACGACGAAGGATTCGTCCGCATCACGGACCGGACATCGCGATTCAGCAAGATAGGCGGCGAGATGGTGCCGCATCT
>JBAUOG010000014.1:0-3077 GCA_049579625.1 Bryobacteraceae bacterium | reverse complement strand
ATCTACGACCAGTACGGTTTCTACGCCGACAACATTCCTCCCAACGCGGGCGGCGGACCGGACCCCGGCCATGGCGGCCCGGGGTTTGAAGGGTTTGATTTCAGTGAAGCGTTTCGCCAGAACCCGGGCAACGCTGGCGGGTACGAGAATTACAGCGGCGGTGGCGGCGGGACGAACTTCAAAGACATTTTCAGCCAGTTCTTTGGTGGCAGCAAAAACCGGCCAGCCAGCATGCAGCCCGAACAAGGCGCAGATCTGGAATACGGCTTGGCCATCGACTTCTGGCAGTCAATTAGAGGCACGCAAGTCAAGCTCAATATCACCCGCCAGGAACTCTGCGAAACTTGCGGCGGGAGTGGGTCGTCGGGCGGCGCCGTGGCGGTGTGCCCGGAGTGCGATGGAACCGGTACAGTCTCGCAGCTAGCTGGAGCAATGAAGTTTAACCTGCGCTGCCAGCGCTGTGACGGGACGGGGCGCCTCAAGAACGTTTGCCCGACCTGCCGTGGTGAAGGCCGCGTCACGCGCCCGGACACAGTGGAAGTGAGGATTCCGGCAGGTGTCACGGCCGGCTCGCGGCTGCGGGTCGCTAGTAAAGGGAACGCGGGAACCGGGGGCGGTCCTCCCGGCGATTTGTACATCACCATTCGTGTTGAAGAGCATCCGTTCTTCAAGCGCGAGGGGGACACGATTGAAATCCAGGTGCCTCTGACGGTTACCGAAGCCGGACTCGGGGCCAAGATCGAGGTGCCGACCATTGATGGCCGCGCGCTGCTCAAGATCCCGCAGGGAACGCAGAACGGCCAGAAGTTCCGGCTTCGCGACAAGGGAGTCTTCAACGCACGGAAGAACGTGCGTGGCGATGAGATTGTCGAGGTGGTTTTGCGCGCTCCCAAGGTCAATGACGAGCGGACCAAAGAGTTGCTGCGTGAGCTTGCGCAGGTCCAAACCGAGGACGTGCGCTCAGAGATGTGGAGTAAGGTATAGCGTGTTCTTGCGTCGCCCGCCGCTGGGTCAGCCGACAAGCTGATGCGGTAGGCGATCGAAAGGGATTGAACAATGGCGAAGACGAAAGGGAAAGCGGCCTACATGATTTCGGCGGTCGCTGAGCAGTATGAGATCCATCCCCAGACGTTGCGCCTGTATGAGCGGGAAGGGCTTCTCGCTCCATCGCGCAGCGAAGGGAATACGCGCCTCTACACCGACGAGGATCTGGAACGGCTGGAAGTGATTCTCAAGCTGACCCGCGAACTGGGTGTGAATCTGGCAGGGGTCGAGATCATCCTCAACATGCGGCAGAAGATGGAGGCGATGCAGGCTCAGATCGAAAGTTTTGTCGCCAATCTGAACCAGGAACTCTCGCACCACTTGAGCACTGAACGGACACCGGAAAGCAACAATTCCTTGATCCCTGTCTTGCAGGTTTCGCCGCTTGCGCCCTCCTCAAGACCAGAAAGCAAACGGCCTGTCGAAACACGACGCCGGCCTGCGCGCTGAACAGGTCGGATGGCGGCGGAAACATCATCAGTTCAACCGAACGGCAGGCGGTTTAGCAGTGTCTGTGTCTTCAGCGCTTCCAGCCACGGCGCCAACCGTGCGTACGGAGACGCCGCCCGGCACGTGCTCGGGAAACTTCAGGTGGCGGCGATCCCGAATGAACCGAAGTTGCGGACCCGCACCTGAGCGGTTTCCCGGCTGGATCAACTTATGACAGACTTGAATAACCCGAGGGACTATGATTTCTGTCCTTTCTCGCTGCCGATTTGTTTCGCTTTCCGCCGTGCTGGCCGCGGCCTTCGCCGTCTCGTTGTGCGGCCAAAGCAAAACGGGAACGACGACGAATACGCCGCCCACCGCCCCCACGCCGACCGTCAACCCCGGCTTCAATCCAGGGAGTCCCAGCACCTGGGACAGTTCCCACCAGGTGTTTTTCATTTCAGGCCGCGCCGCCTTCGATGACGGTACTTCACCCAACTCGGACATAAGCATAGAGCGCGTATGCGGAATGAACACACGCATCGAGGCACATACCGACTCGAAGGGACGATTCAGCTTCCAGATCGGCGACAGCCGGAGCATTGTGCAGGATGCCAGCGTTTCAGACGATAGCGGCGGCACTCGCGGCGGCTTGGTTTCCGCGCCGAGCACCGCATCGAGCCCGGGCATTAACTCGCCGCTTTCGAACACAACTCCGGTGCAAAGCGGCGCGGCTGTCACGGAACGCTCGCTGAGCCGGTGCGACCTTCGCGCAGCCTACCCGGGTTACCGCTCAGACAACTTGAGCCTGGCGAACCGCAAGCCTCTTGACAATCCGGACATCGGCACGTTGATCCTCCACCGATTGGGCAACGTGAAGGGGACAACCATCAGCCTAAGCTCAGCGATGGCTCCCAAGCCGGCACTGAAAGCGTATGAAAAAGCAATTCAGCAGGCGGGGAAGGGCGACCTCGACGCAGCCGAAACCGGATTCGCTCACGCGGTCGACATTTATCCGCAATATGCCTCTGCTTGGTTTGAGCTGGGCAAGATTCGCCAGACGCAAAACCGATTCGCCGAAGCGGGGGAGGCGTACCTGAGGGCCAGCAAGGCTGACCCCAAATATGCCAGCCCGTATGACCGCTTAGCCCAGATCAGTATCCAGCAGGGCAAGTGGGACGATGCTGTCAAATATAGCGGGCAGGCAATCGCGCTAGATCCGGTTGAACTCCCCAGTTCCTGGTTCTATAATGCCCTTGCCTATTGGAGCCTGCGCGAATTCGAGCAGGCGGGCAAGAGCGCACAGGAGACCATTAAGCTTGATTCCGGGCATCGATTTCCTATGGCGGAATTGATCCTCGCCGTCGCGTGTGCCGGCCGCTCCGATTACACGTCCGAGATGGAGCATTTGCGAGCTTATTTGACACTATCTCCCGAAGGGACGAACGCCGCTAAGGCGCGGCAGCGGATCACCGACCTGGAACAGCAGCTCGCTTCGGCCAAGAAGTAGATTCCCAGGTGATTGGAGTCCGAACGCGCTCGCGTCCACTCCCGTTGTTCACTTGTCGCGTGCTTTGTCACGGGCTACCCTAATAGTGCATGTC
>JBAUOG010000013.1:0-1943 GCA_049579625.1 Bryobacteraceae bacterium | reverse complement strand
GCCCAGCTCTAAGTTCTTCGATCGCAGTTTCAATTGAAGCGAAAACCCGACGTTCGTCGGGCATCTCGGCCTGCGGAATCAATTCAGCCGAGTTGGGAGTTTCAATCTGCTCTACAAACATCGATGCACCGGTTGGGAAGGGCGACTGCTCAGACCATCGTGAGCCTGTGCCCCATCCTCTCTTTCTTGGTTCGCAGATACGGAAGGGCGTAAGGATTGGGCGGTGTCTCGCAAGGAATCTGCTCAACGACGTCAATTCCCCCGAAGAGCAAAGCTCGCCGTTTATCAGGGTTATTGGAAAGCAGCCGAACGCGGCGGATCCCAAGGTAACGGAGGATTGCCGCTGGCAGGCTGAAAGTTCTGCAATCCACCCGAAATCCAAGCGCTTCATTGGCCTCGACCGTGTCGAATCCGGCGTCCTGCAGCGAGTAGGCGCGTAACTTCGCCATCAACCCGATGCCACGCCCCTCCTGATGTTCATAGATCACCAGGCCGCATCCTTCCCCGGTAATCGTTCGCATGGCTATCTCTAATTGGTCGTGGCAGTCGCAGCGCAGCGACCCAAATACCTCACTGGTCAAGCACTGCGAATGGATGCGCAACAATGGAGCGCAGCGTCCAACATCGCCCATGATCAGGGCGAGTGCCGTTTCGACAGGTCTGGTCTCGCCGGGCGTGTCACGCTCAAACGCCAAGGTCTGAAACAGTCCCCACCTAGTAGGTATTTCTGTGGAGGCAATTCGCCGAATCGCGCCGGCGTGTGCGCCACTTGTCATGACTCCTCCCGGTGGATCTTTAGCGTCCCTTCGTTGGGCGGGACTAACTCGCCTTCGCACGTTCGGGTGCTGCCCCGAGCACGCCGCTTCCTCGCAAGCCTTCGATTTCGTTCGTGTCGAATCCCAGGTCTTTCAGAATCTCCTCGTTGTGTTCTCCGATTGCCGGTGCGCGCTTTGCAGGTACTTTGACGACACCGTGTACCTGCATAGGACTGCTGATGGTGAACTCCAGGTTCCCCCCGGCGCCCTCGACCGGGACCACGATGTCGTTCTCCCGCAGCTGCGGATCTTTAACGACTTCGCTGGGGGCGTGGACGACGCCGTATGTCAGGTGACCCAGATCGAAGACGTCCCGCCAGTACGATATCGGTTGTGAGCGGAACACCTCGTCCAGCATGGCCGTGAGATCCGTCGAATTCGAGGCCAGCTTAGCTGGATCGGCGAAGCGTGGGTCTGTCAGCAGATCCGGATGGCCAATACCCTTCGCCAAAGCCGGCCACTTGTCCGGCGTGAGGACAAGCACGAACCAGTTATCGTCCGAAGCACGATACATGTTGATCAGTGCGTTCGGCGGCTTCAGGCGATCATGCAGGGGAAAGAAGGTGGCGTCGCAAAGCGCGGCCTGAACGAAGACGCCGCAGGACCAGACTCCCGCCGCAAGGAGCGAGGTTGTAACGTACGAACCCTTTCCGGTTCGCTCGCGTCGGTACAAGGCCATGACAATCGCGGAGAACAAAGTAACCCCCGTCGCGTGGTCTCCACTGCCCGATGGCGGGAGAGTGGGAGGAGCGCCTGCGTCCCGCGTCAGAGAAAGCAAACCGGACCTGGCCCAGTACGCTGTGATGTCGAATCCTGGAAGGCTGGCGTCGGGGCCTTTTTCGCCGTAACCGGTGAGATCCGCATAAACCAGCCGGGGATTCCACTGGGCGACGTCCTCATACTCCAGCTTCAGCTTCTTGCGCGCCGGATGCGGCGTGTTGACGATGAGCACGTCCGTCCATTTGACGAGTCGTTGAAGAATCTCCGGCGAGCGTGGCGATTTCAGATCGAGCGACAGTCCCCGCTTGTTGCGATTGTTCAAATGCCAGGGGTAGTTGTCATGGGATCGCGGCTGCGGCGGAAGCTTGTAGCCGATTCTCCATGTGTCACCCGTTGGAGGTTCTACTT
>JBAUOG010000012.1:0-10660 GCA_049579625.1 Bryobacteraceae bacterium | reverse complement strand
GCGCTTGGGAATACTTTTCCCGAAGGGCAGAACAAAAAGGCGTAGGCCTGTCGGAGCTCCTGAGCGACGTATTGAAGCGCGACATAGAGATCAATGAAGCGCTGAAATAGCCAGAACTCCTAAAGGACGACTGCCAGTCCTTTCCGAGATTGCCGGGGTGCTACACTTCGCCCAGTGCTTGCCGTGCCATCGGCGGCAGCATACGGATGATGACCAGCTCTGCTGCACAGTCCCCCCCACCGCCGCTCGCCCTTAGAATTCTGCGAGCCATCGCGTCCACATTCATCTGGTTCGTTCTGCTGGTTCTCACGGTCTGGGCCGTGGCTGCGCTTTACGTTGATGTCCGAATCGACATGTTGCGCATTCCGATGGTCGTGGTTTACGTTCTAGGGGTTGCCGCGATCCTGCGAATCTTCAAACTCGGGCTAAAGGCAGCGGCATTGTGTTTGGGATGCTTTTGCATCGTTCTGGTGTGGTGGCTCAGCCTGACACCGACGAATACGGCCGATTGGCAGGCCAACGTCGATCGGACAGCGTGGACTCAAATCGACGGAGATAAAGTCACCATTCACAATCTGCGGAATTGCGACTACCGCACTGAAGACGATTACTCGAATTGCTGGAGCGACAAGACGGTTTACCTGTCACAGCTTCGCGGTGCGGACCTCTTCTTCACTACCTGGGGAGTGCCCTACATCGGCCACCCGATCGTCAGCTTTCAATTTGGCGACAAAGATCATATTGCCTTCTCGATTGAGGTGCGCTACAAGGTTGGGCAATCGTATTCGGCGCTACTTGGGTTCTTCCGTCAATTCGAACTCATCTTCACCACCGCCGAAGAGCGCGATGTGATCCGGCTGCGCACAAACTTCCGCAAGGACGAGGAAGTGTTTATGTATCGCCTGAACATCACGCCGGAGCAGGCACGGAACATATTTCTGCTGTATGCCGACTACGAGAACAAGCTGAGCAAGCAACCAGAGTGGTACAACGCCGCGACCAGGAACTGCACCACGACGCTCGACCGGCAAATGGCGGCAGACGTCTCCAATCCTCAGCCGTGGAATTACCAACTGCTTCTGAACGGCACGTTGGATGCTTTGCTGTACCAACGGAACCGGCTGGTGACGGGTGGCCTGCCGTTCCCGGAGTTGAAGCAACGTCAGCACATCAACGCCGCGGCTCAGGCGGCCGGCAATTCACCTGATTATTCGGAACTGATCCGTGTGGGTCGGGTGGGATTTTGATGTTCACCGAATTCGTGAGCCAATAGCACTATGCGGAAAACCTTGATTAAAGAAAGCCCAGCGGACGCAACAGCCGAGCCCGGTCAATGGCTTGACCTTGAGGGCCTGGCGAGCGTGGAAGTCACGTCGGAGAGCCCAGGTTATCCGATTGAGTCGGTCTTTGGCGCGCAGACGGACGCTGGATGGCGCGCGGTAGAGGCCGGTAAGCAAGTGATCAGACTAATCTTCGATGAGCCCCGCGATGTTCGTCGAATCCAGCTTCGGTTTTGCGAGGCTGATGTAGAGCGCACCCAGGAGTTCGTTCTCGAATGGGCGCCGCCGGGTGGTCCGCTGAGAGAGATCGTTCGCCAGCAGTGGAACTTCAGTCCGGATGGAGCGAATTCTGAGATTGAGGACTATAACGTCAATTTGAGCGGTGCCTCCGTTCTGCAGCTGACCATCAATCCAGATATCGCGCACGATCGTGCTTCAGCCAGCTTGAGCCATTGGCGCCTAGCCTGATCGGGCAACCGATACCTGTCTCCGCTAAACACGAGCAACCCATTGTGTAATATGGGGGCGGCCGCGACTGCATGATGCGCCGATGAAAAACGGCGCCGGCAACCGGCCTAACTCATATGACAGAATTCTCCAGAAGATCACTCGCAAAGAGGCTCACGGCTGCCGGAATCGCCGCAGCAGCGCTCCCGAAGATTGCATCGAGCCAAACACCAACTCCAAAACGGCTCGCGTTTCCAGCCGGTTTCAAGTGGGGCTGCGCAACGGCTTCCTATCAGATTGAGGGCGCCGTCGCCGAAGACGGCAGGGGGCCTTCGGTGTGGGATAAGTTCTCGCACACACCGGGCAAGACTCATAAGGGCGATACAGGAGATGTCGCGGACGATTCCTATCATCGCTATAAGGAAGACGTCCAGCTGCTGAAGAACCTGGGCGCAAAGGTATATCGGCTTTCGATTTCCTGGTCGCGCGTATTCCCGGACGGGACGGGCAAACCCAATGAAAAAGGGATTGCCTATTACGAGAGAGTTGTCGACGACCTGCTCGCAAACGGAATCGATCCGTATGTGACGTTGTTTCACTGGGACTTACCGCAGGCCTTGCAAGACCGTGTCGGCGGATGGCAGTCGAGCGACACATCGAAGGCCTTCGCGGCATATGCAGGATACGTGGCGAAGCGGCTCTCCGACCGCGTACATCATTTCTTCACGACCAACGAACTGGTGTGCTTCACGGATCTCAGTTACAAAATCGGACAGTTTGCCCCGGGGTTGGAACTGCGTCCGGCCCTGGTGAACCAAGTGCGTCACAATGGCTGCCTGGCACACGGCTTGGGCGTGCAGGCGATTCGAGCCGTCGCCAAGCCCGGCACGCAAGTAGGCATGGCGGAGAACGCCGTCGTTTGTGTTCCAGTGATCGAGTCGCCATCGGAAATCGCCGCTGCCCAGAAAGCGACTCGCCAAATCAATGCACCCTTCCTGACGGCCGTGATGGAAGGCAAGTATACCGACGCGTACTTGACGAAAGAAGGTGCGGACGCTCCGAAGCACACGGATGCCGAGATGAAGGCTATCAGCAGCCCGTTGGATTTCCTAGGCTTGAATGTCTACACACCGGAGTATGTGCGCGCGGATGACTCACCAGCTGGATTCGCCATGGTCTCCCGCCCCGTGTCGTTTCCGCATATGGCATCACCTTGGTTGTACATCGGGCCGGAGGTCATCTATTGGGCCGTACGGAATGTGAGCGAGGTCTGGAAGCCGAAGGAGCTCTACATCACGGAGAACGGCTGCTCATCGGACGATGCGCTAGAGAAAGACGGCCATGTTTACGATACGGACCGCGTGATGTATCTTCGCAACCACTTGACGCAGCTGCAGCGGGCCGCCACCGAGGGCTATCCGATCAAAGGCTATTTTCTGTGGAGCCTGCTCGACAACTACGAATGGGCTGACGGCTACAGCAAGCGTTTCGGAATTACCTACGTGGATTTCAAAACGCAGAAACGAACGCCCAAGCTGAGCAGCGCGTTCTACCGCGAGACGATCGCGGGCAACGCTGTTGCGTAGGTCCTCGGGAGTCCGAGGAAACGATGCTGAAAAAGGCCCGAACTTCCTGGCCCATGGCCGTGCCACCGCACTCTTCTGCTGGTTTACGTTCGCTCCACGCTTCTTTCCGACCCCGCCTCCCGACGGCGCCCTTGCGCTTCGCTATCACTTCACCTCCATCGGGTTGTGAGAAGGACTAATCAAAGGACAGCTCGGCAAGCGGTCTTCTCACCAGCCGCTCGTCTAGTGAACTGCCGCCGCGATGATCCAGCCCAGCCCCAAGGCAATGCCGGCCAGGATGATCGCAGCGCCGAGGTGCCTTTCTTCAATGGCCTGGCGCCACAGATTCCCGGGCATCACGCGTCCGATATAAAGCAAGGCGAAACCAAACGCCAGGATGCCAATGGCCAGGAATACGATTGCGTTAAGAAGGCTTGCAGCGGTCACCCAGCTCTCCTCTTTGAACCGGCTTCAGAATAACCCAAACGTACTGAAAGTTTGTTCGCCCATGCAACAATCCGAAGCATGCGCCTGATTCGATTGATTCCCTTGGCGGTTTCTTTTGCCGTGCTGGCATTCGGTCAGCCCAGCGAAGCGCCTCACATCCAGGTAAAGGACACGCCCGCTGATCCGGCCGATGTTTCTTCGATTGATTCTCTGGTAAAAGCGCTCTACGGCGTGATCTCCGGTCCGGCGGGCCTGGAGCGGAACTGGAGCCGGGCGAAAAACCTGTTCATACCGGACATCCGGATGATTGCCACGAATCCGAACAAAGCGGGCCAGCCGAACGTGCGCATGATCAGTTTTCAGGAGTACGTGGACCGTGTGGCAATTGCTGTGCAGAAACAAGGATTCTATGAGAGTGAGATCAAACGCTCGGTGCGCCAGTTCGGCAATGTTGCGCAAGTGCTTTCGTCCTACCAGATCAAGCACGAACTGAAGGGTGAGCCGGTGGTGATGGGCGTAAACGCGTTGCAACTCTATTTCGATGGACACCGATGGTGGATCGCGTCTATTGTCTGGGACACGGACCGGCCCGGTAACCAACTGCCGAAAGAGCTGGCTCCGGAGTAACTTTACCCCAGCCCACAGCGACTCTTAGAAATCCGGGTTCCCTCGATAAGCAACCCAGTAGCTGGAGAGGCTGCATCCCTCTACACGGCTCGTTCGAACAGGCTTATGGTGGAAATAAGGCTATGGCAATTAAATTAACTGTGAACGGACGGTTACAAACCGTCGACGTACCTGCCGATACCCCACTCCTGTGGGTGCTTCGGGATGTGTTGAACCTCCCGGGCACGAAGTATGGATGCGGGATTGGCCAGTGCGGCGCCTGCACCGTGCATCTGGGCGGACAGCCCGTCCGCGCCTGCCTGACGCCGGTCTCGGCCGCCGCGAATGCCAAGATAACGACCATTGAAGGGCTCTCGCCGGACGGCACTCATCCGCTGCAGATTGCCTGGAAGGAAATCGACGTTCCGCAGTGCGGCTACTGCCAAGCCGGCCAGATCATGACCGCTGCCGCGCTGCTGGCAAAGCATCCTACGCCGACCGATCAAGACATCGACACGGCCATGAATGGCAATCTGTGCCGTTGTGGAACCTACGTGCGCGTACGGCAAGCCATCCACTCGGCGGCATCCATGCACAAAGGCGGTTCGACACAAGCCGCGGAACTGATTCGCGTTGACGCTGCGAAGGGAGGCCGCTCATGACTCGCTTAAGCCGGCGCGATTTCATTCAATCCACTGTGCTCCAGGTGACGGCGCTGGCCGGGGGCGGCATGCTGATCGGCACGGCGCTTGGTCCCAAGGCACTGGCGCAACAGCCGCAACAACAACAGCCACCGCTGTCGCCTGACGCGTTTATCAGAATCACGCCGGATGGAACCGTGACGTTGGTCTCGCGGAATCCCGAGATCGGTCAGAACATCAAGACGATGCTGTCGATGTTGATTGCGGAGGAATTGGAGGTCGACTGGAAAACGGTAAAGGTGGAACAGGCCGACCTCGACGCGAAGTATGGCAACCAGAGCACGGGAGGCAGCCGCGCCGCGTCGAACAACTGGATTCCCATGCGGCAGATGGGTGCTGCCGGCCGGCAGATGCTAATCACGGCCGCAGCGCAGAGGTGGGGCGTGAACGAGTCGGAGTGCTATGCCTCGAATGGACGCGTCTACCACCGCTCGACAGACAAATCACTGGGCTACGGTGAACTGGCCGCTGCGGCGGCGAAGCTGACACCACCCGATCTGAAGACTCTCGCCCTCAGGGAAAAGGATTTCAAGATTATCGGCAAGGCGACTCCCGGCGTGGATGCTCCCGATATCGTCGTGGGCAAGCCGATCTTTGGCATCGATTTCACAACGCCGGGCATGTTGTTTGCGGCGTACCAGAAGTGCCCGGTGTTTGGCGGCCAAGTGGTCAGCGCGAACCTGGATGAGGTGAAGAAGCTGCCGGGGGTGAAGGACGCATTCACCCTGCAGGGCACGGCGAAAGTAACGCCCGTGCTGGAGGGCGACCCGGGTCTCGATTCGGGGGTGGCTATCGTGGCCGACACCTGGTGGGCTGCGGAATCCGCGCGGCAGAAGTTAGTGGTGAAGTGGGACGAAGGTCAAGCCGCGCAACAAAGCACTGACGGTTTCGCCAAACGCGCGGCAGAGTTATCGAAGCAGGCACCCGCGCGGTCGCTGAAGAATGAGGGCGACGCCTCAGCAGCACTTAAGGGAGCAGCAAAAGTGCTGGAGGCTTCCTATACCTATCCCTTCATTTCGCACGCGCCACTCGAGCCGAGGAACTGCAGCGCGCATTACAAGGACGGGAAGCTCGAAATCTGGACCACCAGCCAGACGCCGGCGCGCGGACGCGCGATGGTGGCTAAGACACTGGGGATGAACGAAAGCGACATCACGGTTCATCTGTTGCGGGCGGGTGGATCGTTCGGCAGAGGCCTCACTAACGACTACATGGTGGAGGCTGCCGCGATCGCGAAGAAGATTGGGTCTCCGGTAAAGCTGCTATGGACCCGCGAAGACGACATGCAGCACGATTATTATCGGCCCGGTGGATTCCACTATTTGAAAGGCGGGGTGGACGCTTCGGGCAAGCTGGTAGCGTGGCAGAACCACTTCGTCACCTACGGCGATGCCGACAAGTATGCGTCGACCGCCGCGATCTCGCCGGGCGAGTTTCCGGCCGGCTTTGTGCCGAACTACGCGCTGGGTTCTTCCGTTATGTCTTTGGCTTTGCGAACCGGGCCGCTGCGCGCACCGGGCCATAATGCGCTGTGCTTCGTGATGCAGTCATTCATTGACGAGTTGGCCCACGCGGCCGGGAAAGACCCCGTCGCTTTCCGGCTTGAGCTGCTTGGTGAGCCGAGGCGTAAGACGGATCAGAATGCACCGAGCTACGACGTGGCCCGCATGCGCGGCGCACTGCAGGAAGTAGCGAATCGATCCGGCTGGGGCAAGCGAACGTTGCCCAAAGGAACAGCTCTGGGCGTGGCGTTTCACTACAGCTTCCAGGGCTACTTCGCGCACGTAGCGGAGGTCAGTGTTACGGCGGATAACAAGATCAAGGTGAACAAGATCTGGGTGTGCGGCGACGTTGGGAGCCAGATCATCAATCCCAGCGGCGCCGAAGCCCAGGTACAAGGTGGCGTCATCGACGGTCTCAGCGAGTTGATGAACCAGGAAATCACCATGGCTCAAGGCCGCGTGGTCCAGGGCAACTATAACCAGCACACACTGCTGCGGATGAGGCAGACGCCGCAGATTGATGTGCACTTCGTGAAGACCGATAACCCGCCGACCGGACTGGGAGAACCGGCTTTGCCGCCGGTGATTCCAGCGGTTACTAACGCCATCTTCGCCGCAACCGGTAAACGGATTCGATCGATACCGCTCGCAAAGAACGGCTATAGCTGGGCGTAGAACTGGGGCCATAGCGTCCCGGGTATCATCGAAGAACTGTTATGGCTCTTCGTTCCGGGACGCGGTTCGGACCCTACGAAATCCTGAGCCTGCTCGGCGTCGGCGGGATGGGCGAGGTCTATCAGGCCCGGGATACCCGGCTGAACCGCGTGGTCGCGTTGAAGTTCTTGCCGCCGGATAAAGTCGCCGATCCGGATCGCCGCCGCCGCTTCATCAATGAAGCGCAGGCTACTTCGGCGCTGAACCATCCCAACATCATCACCATCCATGACATCGCGGAGGCCGACGGCGCCGCCTTCATCGTGATGGAGTTTGTGCGCGGCCGCACACTGGACGACCTGATTGCGGGTGGCGCACTTCCCGTGCGGGAGGCGACGCGCTATGCAGCAGAGGTTTCGGATGCGCTGGCGGCGGCGCATGCGGCTGGGATCATTCATCGCGACTTGAAACCGGCCAACATCATGATCACCGAAGAGGGCCGGGTGAAGGTACTCGATTTCGGCCTGGCAAAGCTGGTGGATTCCTCTCCGATGCAGGCGGCCGAAGACAATACCGCGACGATGCATACCGCGATTGGCGCAATCGTGGGCACCGCGGCCTACATGTCACCCGAGCAGGCGGAGGCGCGACAACTGGATGCGCGATCGGACATCTTCTCGTTTGGCCTGGTGTTCTATGAGATGCTCTCCGGCCGGCGGGCCTTCGATGGCGAAAGCTGGATCTCAATCATTAGCGCCATCCTGCGCGACGAGCCAAAGCCGTTACGCGAGTTGAGGGCGGAAATACCGGCATGGCTCGAACAGGCCGTAAACCGCTGCCTGCGCAAGGATCCCAACGAACGTTTCCAGAGCATGCCGGAACTGAAGCGGACGCTGGCCGGCCCGTCGGTTAATTCCGGGGTCTTCTCGAGCGGCGTAACAGCGAAGAAAGAAGAAAGGCCATCCATCGCGGTACTTTCGTTCGCCAACCTGAGTACCGACAAGGAGAACGAATACTTCGGAGACGGGCTGGCGGAGGAGATCATCAACGCACTGACGAAGATTCCAGAACTCCGAGTCATTGCGCGCACATCGGCCTTTGCATTCCGCGGCAAAGAGCATGACGTTCGGGCGATTGGTGAGCGGCTAAAGGTTAAAACCGTCCTGGAGGGCAGCGTTCGGCGAGCCGGCAACCGCATTCGGATCGGGGCGCAGTTGATTCAGGTGGCGGACGAGTCGCACCTCTGGTCGGAACGCTACGACCGCGAGATGACCGACATCTTTGCAATCCAGGACGAGATTTCGCAATCCATCGCAAGCGCCCTCCGGGTGAAGCTGACAGCCACGCAGGATCGTGTAGAGAATGTGGAGGTTTACCAGCTTTATCTCAAAGGGATGTTCGAGTACAACCACTCACGCTTCTCAGCGGAGAATATGGCGAAGGCCAAAGATCTGTTTGAGCGGGCGATCGCGCTTGATCTGGATTATGCTCCGGCGCACAGTGGGCTGGCTGTGGTGTATTGCGCGATGGCAAGCCTGAGCTTGACGTTGCCGGCGCAGGTGGAACAACTGGCAAAATCGGCGGCCGAGAAAGCACTATCGCTTGATCCGGGAGACAGCCAGGCGCACAATGCCGGCGGCCAGATTGCCGGCATGTTCGACTATGACTGGCCAGCGGCGGAGAAACACTTCCAACGCTTCATTGAGCTCGAGAACCGATCGGCGCTGAGCCGGTTCGCTTATGCTCTCAACTTTCTACTGCCGCAGCGGCGCTATAAGGAGGCGGCGGAGCAGTATCACCGATCGCTGGATACCGATCCGTTGTCGATGAACGCGCATTTCGGGTTGGCTTTTTCGTACTACCTGGGCCGGGATTACGAAAAAGCGATTCACTATGGGCACAAAGCCCTGGACATTGACGCCAACTTTTGGCTGCTGCATCTGGTGGTGGGAGTAGCGCAGCTGCGGCGCGGTGCGCTCGAAGCCGCCATCGACAGCCTGCGCAAGACTTTGGCCGTCGCGCCGTTCTATTCGCTGGCTCTAAGCCTGCTGGCCGCCGCTCACGTCCAGGCCAACCAGCGCGAGCGAGCGGAGCAAGTCATTGGGCGCTTGCGGGAGATAAGCACCAAAGCGTATGTTTCGAAAGTCAGCTTCGCCATCTATCATGCCGCGCTGGACGATGCCGACGAGGTGTTCCACTACTTAAGTGCGGCCATCGACGACCGTGAGCCGTTCATCACGCGCATGATCGCCGACGAGGGCTTCGACCCGTTCCGGGGCGATCCGCGGTTCCCTGTGCTGCTGGAGCGGATGAAGCTGGGGTAAGTGAAACTGCATCGAAGATGCCTGACTATTGGAGTACACTGAGACTCTTGGCGCCGAAGTGTGGAGTTTCATGTCTAAGCCGACCATAGCCGGACCGCGGACTTACAACTGCCACGAAACAGAAGGATGCGGGAGTTGGACGGCACCCAGTTGGCGACATTCACTGCGCGGGCGGTCGCGCTGGCACTCGACTTCCTTTTAGCTGCCGCGCTCTTCATGGGAGTCTTGGTCGCTATGGCCAGGATTGCCGATGCCATTCCTAGCCTGCACCAGGATAAGCGGCACATGGAGATCGAGTTGAACTTCTTTCACAACTGGTACAGCGTGGTGTACCTGGTGATTTTCTTCTTTTTGTCGCTGTACTGGGGCAAAAGGCAGACGCTTGGCAAACGTCTAATGAGCATTCGAGTGGTGTCGACTGTTCATCATGATTTGTCCCTGTGGCATTGCGTTGAACGGGCGCTAGGCTACGGGGCTTCGGCGCTGGAACTTGGATTTGGGTTCCTGCAGTATTTCATTCACCCGAACCGACGGACGGTGCATGACCGCATCGCCGAGACGATTGCGGTTAAAGAGAAACGATCTTAGAATCTGCCGTCCCACCCCTGAGTTCTTTCAGAGCAGATTGAGAGCCCGAGGCGGGTAAGGCGGAAGCGCTTTCAGCTCTTCTTGGACAATCGGCCTGACGCGAAGATCCTGGCGACCGGGATTAGAACTCGCGGCAGCGGGGCTGGCAACGGAATCGACTCACGCTCGGTGTATTCCATAGAGCGTTCCGCCGTATGAACCGTCACTATCTTCTTCTCCGGATGAACAACCCATACTGCCACTGCGCCGGTCTTTAAGTAGAGATCGATCTTTCGCTTAAACGTGCGCCGGGCGTTTGAGGGAGAGAAGATCTCAATGGGCAGTTGCGGGCTGCAGTCAGGATATTTGTCAGCCAGCTCGGCAGCCTCCCAGCGGACCGCATCCATCGCAAAAACGTCGGGCCGCGGCATGTCTTTTCCTGTCAGGCGCATGCTGGTGTCGAAGCGGATGACGAAGTCGCTTTCTGAAAGAGCGTCTCGCAACAGGTCGTAGAGGCGCATGCAAATGCCGGCATGTCGCGGTTTTGGCGAGGGGGACAAGATGATC
>JBAUOG010000011.1:0-2400 GCA_049579625.1 Bryobacteraceae bacterium | reverse complement strand
TAAGAAACCCTTCACGAGGACGTATATAGAAAAACTTATGGGATTCGCTGTCACACCGTGTCACACGGCCCGTTTTTGTCACACGGAGAAGGTCAGTCGTCCTGTGCGGTCTTGAATCGAATGCCTAGCCACACTCGAATCTGCTTGGAGTCCCGCCCGCCGTCGGGTCTGACCCGATCCTGCGTCCTCCCCACCTTTAGCAGCCGTTCATCGAAAAATCCCTTCGAGAGGGGGTGCTTGTCGCCGCTCGACTCGGCCCACTCTGAGTAGGCCAAGTACAACTCTGCGACGGGTACCCAGCACTTTTCCTTCTTCCATGCGTTGGCATCGCCGTAAGCCGGAATGACGCAACAGTCCTCAAAGAACTCTTTGAGCCGATCTGACTCTTGACGGTACTGTTCCGTGGCGGCCGCTACATCCGGCGGATCCCCGAGTCCCTCGCGATAATAGAGGGCCGCGCCCTCGACCAGCCAGCGCAAAATGCCAGGCAACTCCGTTCGGAGTTTTGTAGGCAAGTCTCTGTCGATCTCGGCTTCCGGAATCTGCACCTTGAACGGGATGCACTTTACGCGGTTCCAGACCGCGTCGTTGGGATCCCTGATGACCGGCCTGTGATTGCAGTCGAGGAAGAGTTTGTGAGTCGGAGAAAAGGTGATCATGTTCTCGTGGAGCCGCCGCGCCTTGATCTGGTTAAGACCGGTTAGATATTTCACTCGGCTCAGCGACAGGCGCTGCCCTTGTTCCACCTCACTGGACGAAACGAACCGGCAGCCTTGGAGATCCGCGAGGTCAGTATTGACGGCATTGCTCGAAAGGGCTTCCTTTGACCCCACCATCAGGCTGTCGACTTGAACTTGACCAGCGTACTCCTTGTCACCCAGGGCATCCCGGATCACCTCAAGCAGGGTCGTTTTTCCGTTGTTACCCGCTCCAAACAGAACGAATAGAAGCTTTTCCGGCTTTCCGGTAGCGGCGCAGCCCGAGGCTTTCTGGAGAAAAGAAACCAGTTGTCCGGCATTGGCGTTCTCGGATTCAGACGCATCTGGGTGACTGCCCATAATCCGATACAGGAACGCCATGAATTGCGGGCACTCGGCATGTGGGTCGTAGCGGAGTCGAATCTGCTTGCTCAACATGTCTTCCGGATTGTGTGGCTGCAACTTTGCTGTTCGGAGGTCGACAGTGCCGTTTTCCGCGTTCAGCAGCCAAGGGTCGCGATCAAAAGCGTTGGCACTGGCTTGCCGCACTTTCTTCTTGGCGAGATGAATCATGTTCGTGAGCCCGGAGCGGGATAAGGACCTGTTCACGAATCTTAGGAAGGCATCGCGATCTTCTTTGTCCCCGATGCGTTCCGCTTCGGCGAAGGCTTTGAGCATGGTCTTTTCGGCGCGCTTTTCAACCTCCACGAAATCGTCGAATCGCCACCGCTGCCCGGTCCAGACATAGTAGTTTCCCCGCTCCTGGCAATAGATCAATTCAGGCCCGAAACAGTCCGCCATGCGATCCGCATTGCCCGTGTCGTTCAAAAGGTAGCTGCGGTGCTGCGCTCCGCTGATACGCAACCACTTAAGCGCTGCGTCGACAACCCGTTTGTCGATAAGTTGGATCAGCGTGGGAACTCCGGTTGTCTCGCCGCCGGCCGTTTGTTTCTCGAAAGTCGATTGGACGTCGGCATCCGCGGCACCCATGTCAGGATTGATCGGCCAGAGGCACCGGTAGAGCGCTCGGTGAAACGCTTTCGCGTCTTCGAAACTCAAGCCAGCACGTGCGAGCACCCCAGCCAAGGCCAGGAACGCCTCATGCCGCGACCCCGCTGCAGGCCAGTGGCGGGCAAGGGCTGCGGCGGCGGCGACCCGGGCGACCGCGGAGATGAGCACGTCCGCATCAACATTTGCGGGTGTACCGTCGAACCCCGACTCGAACCGAACCGCCTCTCCCGATTCGTGGACACTCGGCGGAACCACAGTTTGGAGGCCGACTGACCCATCTGACTTCGTCCCACGCAACTCGATGAGGGTCTTGCCGTCCATCGGGTCCTTATATTGTTTGGTGTGGACAGGAGGATCTGACCGGTAGAAGAAGTGTGAGAACGGTTTAGATTGCCTCCCGAATATCAGACCAGTCTCCGGCAGCAGCACACGGGCAGCAGCAATGGCCTCGGGGCAATCGCAATCCACGTCGGCACTTCCGTATTTGTCCCCCAGAAGCAGTCCGATGTTCTGCTGCGCGCCGTTGAAGTGTTGGGGTGCTGTCTCGGCTGTGATTTCAAGCCGTTCCCACGCATTGATTACCGGCCGCTTCGACCGGTGGGGAACCGGTACCGGTGAAAAGCCCATTTGGATCCACGAGATCGCAGCATCGACAGGGGTCATATCGATTCGTTCCTTTGTGCAAAAAAAA
>JBAUOG010000010.1:0-7266 GCA_049579625.1 Bryobacteraceae bacterium | reverse complement strand
CCCATCAGCAAAATGAACGACACGGCCACCTGGGCGATCACCAAAGCCGATCGGAGCCTTTGATGGCTTCGGCTGGATGTGGAGCGGCCCGCCCCCTGCCTTAGTGCATCACCGGCTTGCTGGCTGCAAGACAAGGCCGGAGCCAGCCCAAAGATCAGGCCGGTTGCCATCGAAATGAGCAAGGTGAAGAGAAGCACAGGTGTGTCCACCTGAACTTCGGCTGCGCGGGTGGTGAATCGCGCGGCGAATTTCACAAGCAGTCCGACGGTGAGCGGTGCCAGCGCCAGGCCTAATGTCCCACCCGCCAGCGACAGCAAGACGCTTTCCGTCATCAATTGGCGCAGTAGCCGCGTCCTGGTCGCGCCCAACGCGGTGCGCACGGCCAGTTCCCGCTCAAGCCGAAGAAGGCGGGCCAGCAGCAAGTTCGCGACGTTGGCGCATGCGATCAGAAGGACGAACGCGGCCGCGGCCAGCAGCACCAGGAACGTGGGGCGTGCACCGCGCGTGAGGTCATATTGCAGTGGTGCGGCGACGATGTTGTACCCGAGCTCTTTCCGGTACACTTCCGGATAGTCACGTTCCAGCCGCCCGGCAATGGTGGCGAGGTCGGCTTGCGCCTGCGCCAAAGGTATCCCCGGCTTGAGGCGCGCGAAAGCGTTCATCATGCGACTCGAGCGGTCCTGAATGAACTGGGCGGAAGAACGAGTGGGACACTGCGAGGTCGGCATATAGACGTCGCTCTCGACGGGATACTGCGGAATAGGCGGTAGGACGCCGATCACGGTATGTGGCCGGTTATTCATCTGAAACACTTTGCCCACGATGTTGGGATCGCCGCCATGCCGCTCCTTCCAGTACTTGTAGCTGAGGATCAGCACCGCGTCCGCGTTGTGCGATTCGTCGCTGGCCACGAAGGTTCTGCCCAGCATCGGCCTTACACCCAGCACCTCAAAGAAGTTGGCGGAAACGACAGCCGTTTGGACGCGTTCTGCGAAGTCCTTGCCGAGCAGTAGAAACACCATGCTGTGGTGTTCCACGACCCCGTTCAGCGTGTGGTTGTTGTCTCGATAGTCAAAGATTTCCTTCGCCGCGAACGGAATGTCGGCGACGTGGGCGTGCGATGCGTTTTGATGCAACACTACCAGCTGGCCACCTTTTTGGTAGGGCAGGGGACGAATCAGTACGCCGTACACCACGCTGAAAATCGCGGTGTTGACGCCGATGCCGAGAGCGAGCGTCAAAATAGCAATCGCCGTGAACCCTGGATTCTTGCGCAGGATGCGAAAACCGTAGCGAATGTCCTGCAGAGTGGATTCCCAAGCACGGCCCGCGCGCGCATCGCGGCATTCCTCCTTGGTTTGCTCCACTCCCCCGATGTGGATGAGAGCGGTGCGGCGAGCCGCCGCGGGCGTCATGCCACGCCGGATGTTCTCTTCCGTTTCGCGTTCGATGTGGTACTGGAGTTCGTCGTCCAAATCGTGCTCTACCTTCTTTCGGTTGAGGAGGAAACGGCCGACCGCGGCCAGCTTGCGGAAAATCGTAGAGCTCATCATGATCTCCTAAACAGCGCGAAGAATGCGGCCCACGGCGCCCGCCAGCCGTTCCCAGGTTTCGGTTTCCGCGGTTAGCTGTTTTCGCCCGAGGCGGCTCAACTCGTAATACTTAGCTTGCCGGTTGTTTTCGGACGCCTTCCAGGAAGCCTCGATAAAACCCTGCTCTTCAAGCCGGTGCAGGGCGGGATACAGCGATCCTTGATTGACTTGTAAAACGCTTTCTGAGATCTGCTGGATGCGCTGCGAAATACCCCAGCCGTGCATCGACTCCAAAGCAAGGATCTTCAGAATCAGGAGATCGAGTGTGCCCTGTAATAAATCGGCCTTCGGTTTCACTGTGTTCTACCTCTAGACAAACGACAAGAGATAAACACAAAGTACATCGGCTCTTGTAGAATGTCAAGGGGAGAAGTGTCTCCAGCCCGCGGTCTCAACTGGACCGCTGCGCTCGAGGCGGCCGGCGTGGTAGTGGGCGACGAAGTGCCATTACGATCGATATGGAAGCCACGCGGAGAGCCGAAAGATGGACCGAGGCCGTCGCTTGCGATTCTGATTCGGGCCTGACGCTGGGAATCTTCAAAATTCGACGGTGTGTTCGGATGTGGTTGCGGGAATTCGAGCCCACTGCCGTCTCAACCGAGTCCCGACCTTCTATCGCTATTGAAGACGATGCGAGCAGCGGATCGAGGCGCGCCTTCGTTCAGTAATGAGACGCTGATTCGCGAGTTAATGCGCGACTTGTGGGCATTCGGATGGATCGAGGCCGCGCTGGGCGACCTTCAGTATGCCTTGCGCGGGCTCTGGAAGAGCCCAGGTTTTGCCATTGATGGGATTGGCTCGCTAGCCTTGGGAATCGGCACCGCGATCGCGATTTTCACTGCGGCAGACCTTCTGCTGTTTCGGCCGCTGCCGTTTCAGCGTGCCGACAGGCTGGTGATGTTGTGAGAGAGTAACAAAACCCTCCCTCACTCCGAGCACAATGTTGTTTCGCCGTATAAACTTCCTGGAATGGAAGGCTCGCAACGCAGTCTTCGAAGACATGGCTTTTATCGACGAGGCCGGTCCGTCTTCAGTGATGGTGCGCGCAGTGACGGGGTTCACGTTCAAACGGTATCACCCAATTTCTTCAAGCTCTTAGGGGTCAGCACATACCGCGGCCGGGTGATCACGGCAGCACCGCAGTCAGCAGATACGCAGGGCGAGTTGCCCGTAGTCATTAGCTACCGCCTCTGGCAGAACTGGTTTGGTGCTGACACGGGCGTACTCGGGCGAGGAGTGTTCCTTGATTCCTTTCCGCGCACCATCATTGGGGTGATGCCGCCGGGTTTTTCTTTTGGCCGTCGAGATGTCGATGTTTGGCCTTCTATGACGCTAGACCCCGTCCCCGCGCGCAATAAAGTGACTGGGAATCTGAATGCGGTCGGACTGTTGAGACCGGAGGTTACGCTAGCCCAGGCGCAAAGATGTGCGAGCCCGCGAACATTATTAGCGCATCACGAGCGCTGTAAAAACAGCGGGACTCGGACTCCGATCATTCCCGGCAATGCCCGCTCAAGAGGCAGCCGCATCCTCGCAGTCTTCGACGACAAAACGGTCCTCTTCACGCCGCGCTATGGAAGGAAGCGGTATCCGACGCCATGGACTGTCAAGAAGTGACAGGGAGCACCGGGGTCCTGCTCGAACTTGTGGCGCAACCGCATAACGTGAGCGTCAACAGTGCGGGTGTTCGGAAAGGATTCGTATCCCCAGACTGAGTTCAGGATGAACTCGCGCGTTAAGACGCGATCCGCATTCTGCAGAAAGAAAGCAAGAAGATTGTATTCCGCGGGTGTGAGCTTGACTTCGGCGCCTCGGCGCATGACACTGCGGCGATCGAGGTCAATCTCCGTGTCCGAAAAGCGCAGAATCTTTTGTGTTTCGCCCTCACTTCGCCGCAACACTGCCCTGATTCGGGCCAACAACTCACGGCTGCCGAACGGCTTGACCACATAGTCGTCCGCCCCGATTTCCAGCAGCAACACTTTGTCAATCTCATCACCGATTGCGCTAAGGACAATTATGGGAGTTTGTATGTTCTCCTTTCGGAGTTGCCTGCAAACATCAAGTCCACTCATTGCCGGTAAGCGGAGGTCCACTAGCAGTAAATTGGGCTTGAGCGCCAGTGCTTTTTCGTAACCGCTCTTGCCGTCGGCCGCATACAGGGGCACGTAGCTTTCTCGTTCCAGCATCACGCCGACTGTGTCGCGTATGCACTCATCGTCGTCGATGACAAGAATCTTCTGCATGTAGTCTCTTCATCAGCGAAGTCGAATCACGAACAATCGCAGAAGCCCGTTCCGGTTTGCCCGAAGTCTATGTCGAGTAATGGAGATGGAAAAAACAGTGCACTCGTCCGCCCCGCTTGGTTTGGTTTGGCCGTGTCGGGCAGGCTGATTGAACCAATTGTAGGGGCAGGACGCATCTGAGATTGTTTTGAACCTGTAAAGTTTCTGTTAACAGAATCTTTTCAGCGCTAGAGCCTCGCTGCAGCCGGCACGCCGCCGCGTGCGATCCGTAACCTGTCTCACTATTGCTGCTGGCCCGCGCTGCCTGATTCAATCGGGCACGAATCGGATATTCGAACATCCAGGCGACTCGACGGTTGGGCAAACCATTCTCTGTCACCTATCCTGCAGTCGTCCGGTAGGGAGAAGGGCTTGGCCTGGAGAGGGCTGGGCGGCAATCGCCTAAACGACCCGGCGATACGCCACCACGAAGAGCAACACCCATAACAGCGAAATAGACAGGCAGCACCCGCCAGTAGGTGATAAGGTCCCCTGAGAACATCTGAACAATCTCTCCTATCCAAAAGCAGAAAATCCAACTTCCATAGAAGGCGGTTCTGTGGTTCTTGCTTTTGGCGGAGCGTAGGCTGAACTTCAGGATTTGAAGAGTAAGAGCGAGAAAGGTAAACAGGCCGAGAACACCGGTCTCGACGAACAGATCGAGGTAGGTATTATCGACGATGGTCAGATGCCCAGCAACCGTTGAATACGGCAGAGTCTTATATCCGACACCAAAGACCGTCTCCCACGGATGAAGTTTGACGAATTCCAAAACGGCACCCCAGCTTGATAGACGGCCCGAAAGGGTGCCGTCGGGCGCAGACTGAATGTTAAGAAAGGAGGCTTGGATTCTTGTCCAGTAAGTCTGGCCGAAGGCCGGGAGGACAAAGTGAACGAGCGAGAGAGTGCCGGCCAGCGCCAGGCAGATCGAAACAACTGCCCAAGCCTTTCGAACTCGAAGGCAAACTAGTGCAACGCAAGCACAAGCAACGTTCAGGAGTGATCCACGCGAGTACGAGAATGTGAGAGCGGCTCCAAGCACAAGGCCGCCAAGCGCGGCCTCCGTTCGTGAACAAGGGCGCGCATTGCGACGTGAAACGAATGTGACCAGCGCCATGACCAGAAAGAACGCACACAAGTTGCCGAGAGTGCTTGCCTCGTAGAAGACTCCCTGAGCACGACGCAGTACCGCAGCATTTAGCCAGATGAATTGTGCACTGTAGCCGGCGGGTGCCGGAAACTGATAGTGGAAATCGAGGCAAGCGAATAGTGCTCCAGCAACAGCCGCACGGAACAGAATGCCGGCGAGATTCAGCGAGAAGGGCTTGGTGCCGGCCAGAATATAGAAGAACAACCAAGGACCAATCAGGAACAGTCCAACTCGGACTGTGCTGGTTAGCGCAACTAGTGGTCCCGAGTAGACGGCCGCGAAGCCCAAGCTGAGAATCAATGAAGCGCTGAACACTAGAAACCACTTCGAGACTGGGTGCGCAAGACATTCCCATCGCGGCGATCGCAGGATCGCAACGGCCGCCCCGATCGGAAGCATAAGAACCGCCACGTGAGGCCCGGAATCGCCGATGGCGATTGGCAGCGGGGGCAGAAGGATGCTGCACAGGAGAAATGTCACAAGCCATCTGTATGAGTGGCCCATAAGCCACCAGGCGAGTAACGGTACCACGAACAGGGCCGCAACCGAACACTTCATAGGAATTGAAGGAGCGAGGGCCAACGCCGAAGCCCAGACGGCAATGCCGACCGGAACCCAGTAGCGGGACGCAAAATGTGAAATGGTCAACACCACGGTCTAGGTTCCGGGTGAGGAAGAAGCTGTCGCCTGAAATCTATGCTGTGAATGGCTGAACAAGAAGAGGAGGTACAGGAAGGACATCGCTAGGGAGCCAACAAGAGCCAGGGCCAGATTGAGCCCGATTTTCGGCGAACTGGGGCGCTCCGGAATGACGCCTGGATCGAGGATTTCGATACGTTCGCCACGAAAGGCCATTGACGCGAGGATGTCATTGTTCCGGGTGTTGGCGGCCTCGTATTGACTCTGAGCCGTTTGAAGCTCGCGGTCGAGGATGTCGCGCTCATGCTTTCGCCGTTCGAGGAGGGTGCTGTCCACTTCGATAGTGTGGGCCAGGTTTTCGCGTTGCCGGCGAAGTACCTCCAGTTCGGCCTTGTAGGCAACTACACTATCGCTCATGCGATGCGGATCGTCGATTGTGCTGTCAGCCGAGCCACCCTGTTTGAGCCGTGCTTCGGTATCGGCCAATTGCTCACCAACCTCCATGAGGTCGCGATCTACGCGTGACCGAGTTTCGACGGCTCCTGCTAATTCTGCTTCCACGCCCGCAATGGGCTCTTTTGAAAGATGCTCGTTGCGTGCGCTGAGTGCTTTCTGCTGGCGGATCAAGGCATTCTCGATGACGATATGTCCTTCGTTAATCGAGTCGCGTAACGACGCGGCCTCCAGAGATCGGTTCATGGCGACAGTCTTTCCCGCGATGTAACGGGCAAGTTCCTGGGCTCTTTTGGGGTCGGCGAGGGTAGCACTCACCTGCAAGATCTTAGTCTCGCGAGGCTTAGTTACCTCAAGAATTTTGCCCTTTAGGTTCTCGATGGGAACTCCGGAATATAGTGCGCGAAGATTGAGGTCTTGCAGGGCTTGCTCAAACAGGCTGTCGCTATTGGCGAAGTGCTCGTAAGTTTTCAGGGACTCAAGATAGACCGGACTTACGGCGGTGGTTCCTCGTGGGTCATTGCCAGCAGGAGGTTCTATCAGCATGCTCACTGTTGCCGTGTATTTCTTCGGGAGAAGGAAACTTACACTGGCAGTAAGTGAAATACAGAGACCGCAGGAGATGGCGAGCACGCGCCAATGTGAGATGGCGAACCGGGCGAAGGGAAACAAGTCGAGCAAGGCGGAATCCCGAGGTTCAGGCTCGAGCATCAGCGACGATTCGTTATAAGAGGGTGAACGTTCCTGGATTCTCATTCGTGAAGTAGTGACGAGCTCACTATGAATAGCTTTGGCACCGCGAAACGCCGAGCGCAAGGTGCCAAGAAGGAATTTACAGCGTATTTACATTTCCCGCACAAGTCGCCTGTCCCCCAGATGTCACCATCGCGGTATGCGAAGGGCGGCGCTCTATGCCACATTGGGGTCGGCCGTGTCGATTCTGTTTTCCATCGCCCTTTCGCAGTTTCTTTTGGGGCTGGCCCTCGTGTTATTACTCGCTTCCAAACAACAACGACGATTTCCGCCGATCCTGCTGCACCTGGGGCTGTTTGTCCTACTAACCGTGATTGCGGTCGCCCTCTCCGTCAATCCTGTGGCGGGCCTGGTTCAAATTCGCAAGTTCTTCGTATTCGGCATTGTGCTGACC
>JBAUOG010000009.1:0-3859 GCA_049579625.1 Bryobacteraceae bacterium | reverse complement strand
GGACAGATATGTTTCTGTTGCGAGTCGTGGTGCACGAAGACGAACAGACAGCAATTGTCACCGGAGAAGTCTCAGGAGATCCTCTACGGTGAGTTGGCAGTCGCGTAAGATCCTGTTCAACAAGCCCGGCCCAATCGCTTCACCGGAATGGACAGGCACCACTGTGGTGCGGCCGTCGGTATTGCGAAGAAAGTGATGACTGCCACGGACAACGAACAACTCGAAAACCACCCTTCGTTAACGCCGCGATCAACTGCTGCCCGCTGACCCTTGGGCCACGGCTCATGCCGCGATCGTAATGCGCTGTATTAGGTCTGACCAGCCTCAGTCTAACCCGAGGCAACTCGGTCGGAGACGGGGACCGAGGTGGCCGAGGTGGGGCCGGGGTGGGCAGTCAGAATCAACGAGTTCGCTCTCGCTAACCTCTTTTCTAGCAGTCTCATCCAAAACGCACGCGTTTGAGTCTCAGTCGGCTCTTCTTTTCCTTTCAACGCCTTAGTTAGAATCGGCATGGCTTGACATTAAGGTCCTGGAGCGATAGAACTTGGCAGGACCACATCTGCACATGGCACGTTGACGGTCATTGTCTCTGCAAGGTCTCAAGCATCTGAGGCGTAGTGGTTCGGGTTCCTTCGGGGAGTCTTGCCACCATGCTCGAAATCGGTTTTCATACGGATGCTTTCAACTCCAGCTATTGGAGTCTCGATCAATGCCTTGAGTGGGGCCATCGCCAGGGACTCCATTACATCGAATGCGGGGCCATCGACGGCGTGAGCTGGATTCACGGTCTCGGCTATCAGCCGCATATCGCGCTGTGGCAGGACCCGCTGCAGATGCGCCGCAAGATGGACAAACTCGGCATTGAGTTCTCGCAAATCGATGCCGCCTTCCCGCTTTCCATCCCCGAGGGAACGACTCTCGGTGTGGAGTACATTCTGCACACCATTCGGTGGGCCAGTCTCGCCGGTTGCCCGCGCGTGGATACCACCGACGACCGCTTTGCGCCCAAGGGCGTCAGCGATCGCGAGACTATGGACCGGATGCGCGGGATCTATCGGCAGATCGTTGCAGTCGCGGAAGACTACGAGATCACCATCAACATCGAACCTCACGGCTACTTCACCACCAAGCCGGAATTCATGGCCGAGATGCTGGCTTATGTCGATTCGCCCTTCCTGCGAATGAACTTTGACACGGGGAATACATTCATCGCCGGTCAGGATCCGGTGGCCTTTCTGGAACCACTGGTCGCCAAGGTGAGCCACGTTCATATCAAAGACGTCAGTGAGAGCCTGGCGGCCGCGTCGCGTGGAGGATTGACCGGCATCGCGGTGAGCCACTGCGCTCTGGGCGACGGCGTCAATGCCACGAATATTATCCGGTGTGTCGAGATGCTGGTGGCGGCCGGCTATTCCGGCGTGCTCAGCATCGAATGCGAAGGCCAGGGCGGACCGATGATTGAGAAGAGTCTCGCCTGGCTGAGCGGCGTTGTGGAGCAGGCCACTGCGAAGTGGATCTCAGCAGATGCCGAGCCGGTTCGCGCGTAAACGGATCGGGGGTAATGTGAACAAGATTCTGATCGCGCTGGCGGTGGCGCAGTTGCTGGTCGGCGCGCAGCCGCAGCCGGAGCGCTTGAAGGTTTTGATTCTAACGGGCGAGAGTGATACGCAATACCACGACTGGCGCGTCTCGACTCCCTTTCTGCGGAGTCTGTTGGAACGGACCGGCCGTTTCGACGTGAAGGTTGCCGAGCAGGTGAGCGGCCTGGACGCGGAATCGTTGCGGCCATTCGATCTCCTGGTCCTGAACTATATGGGGCCGCGCTGGAGTACCGTGACCGAGCACGCCGTCGAGGATTTCGTTCGTCAGGGCAAGGGCTTGATCTCGTTCCACGGTGTTACATACGGGCCGATGTATGGAATGGTATTCGACGGCCATTGGAAGGCCGGTGCGGATGCTGGCTGGCCCGCTTATCCCTCGCTGACCGGCGCGCGGTGGGACCCTCCAAAGGTAGGCCACGGCCGGCGGCACGTCTTCACCGTCACGTGGGTGGACCGCGAGCACCCCATCAGCAACGGCCTGGCGCCGTCCTTCGTGGCCAATGACGAGCTGTACCATCGTATCGACCTACTACCCGGAACCCACGTGCTAGCGACTGCTTTCGACGATCCCGCGACGGGTGGTACGGGCCGTGATGAGCCCATCGTCTGGGTGGCCGGGCTCGGCAAAGGCCGGATCGTGCACACGACCTTGGGCCACGATCTCTCGGCGATGTCGCAACCCGGATTTCTCGCGACCTTTGCGCGCGCCTCCGAGTGGGCCGCGACGGGCTGTGTGACTCTACCGGCCGTGATTCCTTCGATCGCGCGGCGGAGCGATGCGGCGCGCGTGCTGCTTGTCACTGGAGGTCATCCTTATCCGTCGTCGTTATACACGGTATTCGAGGGCTATGACGACGTGGTTTGGTCTCATGCGACCTCGCCCCAGGAGGCATTTCCGGCGGATCTGGCGGCGCGTTTTGACGTGGTTGTCTTGCACGATATGCATGAAGACCTCGATCCTGCGTTGCGCGATCATCTGCGTGCTTTCGCCGATGCCGGTAAAGGCATTGTATCTTTACACCACGCCATCGTCGACTACACGGATTGGCCCTGGTGGTGGCAGGAAGTGACGGGCGGCGTGTTCTTTATCAAGGAGCGTCCGGGTCACCCGGCGTCCGCTTACAAGGAAGGAGTCGAGATGGTCGTCACTCCTACCGAACTCGGTACTAAGCACCCAGTGACACGCGATGTGGGGCCGTTGGTCGTCGTCGACGAAGCCTACCGCGGAATGTGGCATTCCCCGAATGTCCAGGTGCTGATGGAAACCGCGTTCCCGCTGAACGACCGCCCCGTCGTCTATATCGGTCCGAACCCGAAAGCACGGGTCATCTACATCCAGCTCGGCCACAGCGATTCAACCATGCGCTATCCGGGTTATCGAAAGCTCGTTCACAACGCAATCCTCTGGAGTGCGGGCAGGCTGCAATAAGTGCGATCTAGGCCACGACGAACGGAAGTGGCATGCGGGTTGGAATGGAGAGACTAATGAACACCACAAGCAATGCGACCGAAGGAACCTCGCGCCGCAGCTTTCTGAAGACCTCGGCTGCCCTGGTCCCGGCGGCGACCCTGGCCGGACTGGCGATTCCGGCAGTACATGCCGAGGGGAGCGCCACCATCAAGGTTGGTGTGATCGGATGCGGCGGCCGCGGCGAAGCTGCTGCGATGAATGCCATGAACGCCGGTAAGGACGTGCATATCGTCGCTATGGGCGACATCCTGCTGGATCGCATCCAGGAGAAGCGCACCTCGTTGAGATTGAAGTATCCCGACCAGGTCGACGTTCCCGATGACCACTGCTTCACCGGCTTCGACGCGTACAAGAACGTCATCGCAGTCTCCGATGTCGTGATCATTGCGAACGCGGCAAAGTTCCATTCCTTCCACGCCCTTACGGCAATCGAAGCCGGCAAGCACGTTTTTGTTGAAAAGCCGCATGCCATCGACCCGGTCGGCATTCAACGGTTGAAGAAGGCTTGCGATCTCGCGCAGAGCAAAGGCTTGTCAATCGTGTCCGGCCTGCAGAGCCGCTATCACTTGGGTTATCGCGAGACGATGCAGCGCGTTCACGATGGCGCCATTGGCGATATTGTCGCCATCCAGGAAACCTGGCTGCGTCCGCCTTACGTGCTTTATCCGCGCCGGCCGCGCATGAAGGAAATCGAATTCCAGGCCAGCAACCAGTATCACTTCCACTGGCTCTCTGGCGACGATGTTCCGCAGACCTTGATCCACAATCTCGACCGCGCCAGCTGGGC
>JBAUOG010000008.1:0-3062 GCA_049579625.1 Bryobacteraceae bacterium | reverse complement strand
CCCTATATGCATTGGAGCCGATGCCCCTATCTCAGCATGGTTCCTGGTGGTCAGTTGAACATTGGCGAGGCCTTACTCCAGCCACAACCTGATCGCTCAACCCCAGGGGGTCACAGGCCAGAGTATCCGTGGCGCAACATTCACGCCATTTCGAGCTGTCCGATGGTGCGTAAAGAGCAGATGGAGTGCGCTGTTTTCCCGGCATTCTCGGTCGGGGTGGGTTCGCTCCGCTTCGCTACGCGCTTCATCACGGCAAAAGAACGTCACTTTTGATAGATCACCCCTTGCAGGTTAACAGCAGTGCACACAACTGAAATCAATCACTTATGGGTGTTCGTTTACGTCTGTAAACACTTTGATTTGCCCCAAGAAATGTAGGCTTGGCAACGTCCAGCCAAAAAGGAGTCACTAGATGCACGGGCGAATTCGCCGCAAGGTTCTGCCTGAGATTATCGGAGCTCGGCTGACTGCCGAGGAGAAAGAACGCGTGACGTTTGCCGCCAGCGCGCAAGGTTTGACGCCAAGCGAGTATGTGCGGAAAACTCTCCTCGACAGCCTCGACATCAGTATCCCGGACCGGATGATCCTTGCCGAGATATGCGCGACCCGCAGGGAAATCGAGCGCCTATTGCAGCTTATTTCCGACCTGACAGCTAGCGACATCGACCGAGCACGGAGCGACGCCGATGTGGTGCGCCGAGCACTCGTCGAGGGGAGAATCTCGGAGATGAAGCGAAACCCAGGCGGCCTGCCCGATTGGAAGTCGGACGTGAGGACGTGACCGTTCGCGGTGGGCAGTTGCGAACAGTTGTTGCTACGGGCTTCGGCTCTCACCCATCGGGCTAGCTAGCAGCGGGAGGAGGGCGTAAGCATGATCGCCACCACGACGACCTGGTCGTAATAAGTTAAGTTTGGTCGACGTGTGGCCCGTTGGCGGCAGATTGATAACGAAGGAAGAACCGAGAAGCGTTCCCGCATCGTGCCGGATCACCACCGTAACGGCGGCAGCGCTCGAAGATAGAATGGTCATGCGACTCGTGTGGAGATGCTGCCGGTGTTATCGAACGCAAGAACGTAGGAGGAGCATTGCGCGTTTCAGGCGGGACCACGGCTTCCTGATCCTGTTGGCGTGTATTGGAAGATGGCGAACCTGCTGATGGCGCCGGTAGCAGATAACTGAGTGGAGCCCGCCTGGCCGATGGGTTCTCGGTTGTTGGGTGTCGAGCACCAGGATGGAGTCGGGGTTCAAGATCTGATCGAAGCGTCGAGCCCACCAAGGGACCAGGGGCCGAGGGTGTCTGTGGAAAGGTGAAGGGCAGCAGCGCACTCGGGACGAAGAACTGGCTGCACGTCTTTAGTGTTAAAGCCGGCCCGATCGCCCCGATTCTCTCGATCGTAGAATCTTGCCGGCGGCTAGGCGTTCCGGTGAAGGAGTATCTCGCCGCCGTGTGCCGGGGCTGTAGGACCGCACATTGAGCCAGGTTGCCAACCGGTTGCCAACCTCACTCCCGGCCCGCTGGTCCGCCGCTCGTGGCTAGGCAGCATGGGTTCGTCAGACGCTTACGGTGCTTCCAGATGCGAAATCAGATCGCGATATTCCGGGCGTGGGCCGGTTGCGCTAATCGCCTGTTCCAGACTTATTCTTGCGTCTGCAGAGGGAAGACGGTCCGGCGCAGGACAATGATCGGAGAAGAGGTAGCGACGGAGCCTTCACCCCAGCCAGCCAAGGCTCCTATTTTCTTGAGCTACTCCTGGGGCGACCGGGAACGTGTCACGCAGACTTACGATCTGCTGAAAGCGGCGGGAGCTCAGCCGTGGATCGATCGCAATGAGATTTGCGGCGGCGCCGAGTGGGAACTGTCCATCAGGCAACAGATGCGAAACACCGAGCGCGTCGTCATTTTCCTGTCATGCTCCGGCGTTCAAAGGGCGGGATTCGCATGGGCCGAAATCCGAATGGCGGCATAGCCGAGGAACAGCCAGAGGGCTGGCCATTCATCATACCGGTGAAAATAGATGACTGCGGCCTTCCCGATGTGTTGAGCCGCTGGGATTGCGTCGAACTGTTTCGACCTGGCGGCGAAGCCAAGCTCTTGGAAGCGCTGGGTCGGCGGCCAGGGGCTCTGGCTGCAAACGCCAGCGACTAAATACATCCCGGCTACCAGGGTGGCCTCAATACAAGGTCGGGCGGGCGCAGACTGGCCAACAGCGAGCGTTTCTTGAACCGGCCGAAACGCACGCTGGCCAGCGATCTACTGAATATCGGCAACTTCGTCGTTTATGAACGTTATCTTGAAAATGTCATACACGTAGATTTTCTTGGTTCCCAAGACCGCCTTGTTCTTTGGCGGCCCAAAGAGGGCCTCCACCTCGGCCAGGCTCATCCCCATCGAAACCTCTTTCGTAGGTGTAGGTGTCGGTGCAGCGTTTAGATCCGGAACCACTCCGGATTCTCCTAGATCTGGTCCTACGTTCGGTCCACCAGGCCCCGTGTAATCGCCCGCCTCGGCAAGCACTTCCTTTTCCGTCTGAGTGCCGTCTTTCGCTTCTTGGCTCAACTCAGCCTGGAGATTCGGATCGGGCGGCGGTGCGATAGCTGCGAAGGCGGTCTGAACTGGCGGCGCTAAGGCTGCTGCCGGAGCGGCAGGAATGCCATCTTTCCCCTGTTCCCTTTGCAGGTCAACTAGACCCTGATCGATCGTCTCGCGCATGTGGTTCTGCATCTCCTGCAGATCTGCTATTCCGACCGTCACCGTGGCGCCTCTCGGGCAGTCTTGGCCCTTTTTTGCCAGTACAACCAGGTCGGCGACCGGGGCATCGTTCGGTGTTCCTGGATTGAGCCGTAGCACATCCCCTTCCGTCAAAGAACAATCTCCGGCGGTGGATAGAACCGTGAGGGCTGCCGACACAACAAATATGCGGGCTGTATTGTCGCTCAACATCCGGGCAATCCCGGCGGAGCCCGGATCGGGCGCTTCCTGTGCATCACCCGCTTGCGCCTCCGCGGCCTCCAACGCTAATTGCCGGTGAACCTCATCGCCGATCTGTAGCTTCACGTCGGG
>JBAUOG010000007.1:0-19640 GCA_049579625.1 Bryobacteraceae bacterium | reverse complement strand
GTGCTCAATGTCCGCCGGCTAGCTTACATAGCACCGCTTCTCAAAAACTAAGAACAAACAATCAGGAGATACAACATGAAATGCAAAGTCACACCCTTTTTTAACCGCGTCATCGCGGCGTTTGGCGCCACCCTGCTGCTCATTCCTCTGCTCGACGCTCAACCGCCCCAAATGCATCGGGGACCAAGACTCGACGCCTGCGGGCCCGGGTCGAAAAACCGGACCAAGTGTCCTAAGTACGAATTCGTCACCTTCGACATTCCCGATGGCTATTACGACACTCTGTTCGGGATTAACAACGACCGCCTAGCCGTCGGATGGTATTACGATTCAGCCGATAACCCCACTCGGGTCTTCAGTTTCTTGTGGCGCAACGGAACTGAGAAGCAAATTGAATCCAGCTCATCGTCGATTGTCTACTTCGGCGATGTGAATGACCGGGGACTTGCTTTCGGAACAATCGGCTCAGCAGACACGCAAGCTGCAGTGTTCGACGTACGCAGAAATACATTGACGCCGTTGCCGGACGTTCCCGGCAAGAAGGTCAACCAAGCCATGAGGATGAATAACTACGGCGTCGGCGTAGGGCAGGCCTGTGCAGGCAACTGGTGGACAGAAGAGGATCAGTGCATCGGTTGGATCTGGGATGGGAAGGCGTATTCGTACGTTACCCTCCCTGGAACGGACCAGCCTTGGACCGGCCCCCTCGCCATCAATGATTGGAACCAGGTGGTCGGACAATACTACGACAAGGATGGCGCCTATCACAGTTATCTCCAGGACCATTCGCGAATCGTGGTTCTTGATGTAAAGGGCGCATCGAGCACGTATGTAAACGCCATCAACAATTTTGGCGAGATTCTTCTGGACGGGTTCTTCGCTGGAAATGCGAATACAAACTACATCTGGAAAGGCGGCGTGCTGACTCCTTTACCGTCGTTTCCATCGCCGGATGCAGTGAACACGTACGCTTACGGTCTGAATGACCACGGTGATTACTGCGGCAGATGGTACGATGCGCAGGGTGAATCACACGCCTTTGTGGCATACCGGCAATGAGGTGGCGCTGGGCTAATGCAGCCTGCGCCTCGACAGCGATGGCTGGTTCATCGTGCTGACGAACCAGTTTGCCAGCCGACATTGAAAACGGGCGCAGCTGAGTGCTCCACGGGCTCTCGGCTGCGCCCCACACTATGAGAATTGTCACCCCAAAAGGCATCGGCGCGGAGTGTCGCAAGCAACCGCAGTCTGAACCTACCAGACTGCGGGGCTGCATGGGACGAAGGTGGGCTCTTGTGTCGAACTCATCCTAAAGGAAGAATGGGGACAAGAGGTGTTACCGCTCGCAGGCTGGGGGCCTACCCTACAACCCTAACCGGCCGCAGCGGACATTGCTCGTTCGGGGGCAACCTGTTGCATCATTCCGTGGAGATCCCAGTTCTGCCAAGCTTCGACTGCGAGGCCGTCGCGGAAGCGCATCAAGCTCATGCCGGCAATCTCGACATTCTTTCCGCTGTCCTTGTGTTTTCCGGTTGCAACCCAGCGCACTGAGACGTAATCGCCTTCGCTGATCGAGAATTGTGGGTTTACACGAACTTCGTCGAAGGTGTTCTGGATGTTATCGTAAAAACGTTTGAAGCCCTCCGGACCGACGATGTCTTCGCCGGGGTCGTGAAGGACGCAATCGGGAGCAAGCATCTTATCGATGGTTTCGCGGTGGCCTTGGTTCCATACTTCCTCGAACCAGCGCTCGGCAACTTGTTTTACGGATTCGGGCACGGTGTTCTCCTTTCAGGTGAGTGAGTTCTCAGTGTTAGCACAGTTTCCGCAGCTCCGGGTGGCCGCCGATCTTACCATCGTGGCCGGCGCGGAGAATCGGGTCATCAGCAGAAGGTCACGAGCCATTTAAAGCCCCGCCTGGACGGTCCAAAAGCGGCGAGATTTCAGTTTTTAAGCCCTTTCCGCATGCTATGGTGGTGCTAGTGTCATCGCTTCTGAACTTCCACCTCGAGCGCTACGAGGGGCCGCTCGACCTGCTGCTGGACTTGATCAAAAAGCAGCAAGTCAACATCTATGACATTCCAATCGCCCAGATTACGTCTCAGTACCTGACGTACATGCAAAAAGCGACCGAACTCGACATTGAGCTGAGTTCGGAGTTTGTGTTCATGGCCGCCACGCTGATTCACATCAAGAGCAAGATGTTGCTTCCGCGCGATCCTGAGCTGGACCGGATTTCGCCAGAAGAGGATCCGCGAACGGAACTGGTGGAACGGCTGATTGAGCACGAGCGCTTCAAGAATGCGGCCGAGATGCTGCAGCAAAAGCGGATCGTGGAAGAAGCCATCTGGTCGAATCCTCAAATCGAGCTCTTTCTGCAAGAGGACGAGGGACCGGGGCTGGCGGTCTCCATCTTCGATCTGGTGAAGACGTTTCAGGACGTGCTCGAACGCCTCAAGAATCGTCCGATCTATGAAATCGGCAAAGAGGATGTCAGTGTTCCCGACATGGTGCGCTACTTGCGCGACCAGTTCGAGAAGCTGAAGAAAGACAAAACGCTCTCGGCGACGAAGTTGTTTGAGCAGCAACGCAGCAGACGCGCCATGATCTGCTTGTTCCTCGCCATTTTAGAGATGGTGAAACGCCAGGCAGTTGAACTGGTGCAGGGAGAAGCATTCGGCGACATCGCGCTGCGCCGTCATGAGAGCTACGACCAGGCCTTTCTTTCGGAAGACCTGACCGCTGTAGAACAGGATTATCAATAAACAGGCATGCAAGAAGTGGATAAGATGAACGACGCGGAAATCGCCGCGCCGGAACAGACGCATCCGGAGGACAGTCTAGCCGGGCAGGCTGGTGTTCCAGAGGGGAACGAAGCAGACCTCGCCATGGAGTCTTTGCCCGATGAGGCGGACGAGGGCGAAGGGTTTCTAGAAGTGTCGGACTTCGTTGCGGAGGTCGTGACAAACTCCGTACCCGGCAAGGAAGCGCGTGACCGGTTGAAGGCAGTGATCGAAGCCGCCGTTTACATTACTGACGAGCCTCTCACAACGGAACAGATTGCGGTCGCCGTCGAGCAGCCGTTGGATGTGGTGCAGAGCATTCTGCAGGAACTGGTAGAGGAGTACGCCGCGCCATCCCGCGGCCTCGCGATACGCGAGCTGGCCGGCGGCTACAAACTCTCCACTAAGCCAGAGCATCACGAGGACATCCGCAAGTTCGTAAAGCGCCTGCAGGCGCCATTCAAACTCTCGCTCGCAGCACTGGAAACGCTGGCTGTGATTGCCTATAAGCAGCCCATCACCGGCCCGGAAATCATGGAGATTCGTGGGGTGCAGGGCGCCGGCGTCGTGAAAACGCTGTTGGACCGCAAGCTCATTGCGGCGGCTGGGCGCAAGAACGTCCTCGGGAAACCGATGATGTACAAAACGACGCGTGACTTTCTGGTGCAGTTCGGCTTGAGCTCATTGGCTGAACTACCAACTCTGAAGGAATTCGAAGAGTTGGGGCGTCTTGCGTTGAGCGACGGCGAGATGGATACGCCAGACAGCGGAGACGCCACGCGTGGCACCAGTCAAACCGCTGCCGGTGGAACGCCTTTGTCTGAGCCGATCCAGCTGGATCTCGAAGCGGCTGAAGACGATCAGGAGCAGGGCAAGGAAGAAGCGCCGGCTGCTGAAACGGATGCCGCCGAGTCGGATGTTGATGAGTCCAGTGTGACGGTGAGCAAAACGAATGGCTGAAGAACGTCTGCAAAAGATTCTCGCCGCCGCCGGGATCGCTAGCCGCCGCAAGGCGGAAGAACTTATCGTGGCTGGTCGCGTTTCGGTTAACGGTAAGACGGTGGTGGAACTCGGTTCCAAGGCTGATCTCTCCGTCGACGAGGTAAAGGTGGACGGCCAGCGGCTTTCCGCTCCGAAGCATTTCGTCTACTTCGCGCTGCACAAGCCCAAGAACTGCGTCACAACCGTGTTCGATCCTGAAGGCCGTGAAACGGTGATGAAGTTCTTCAAGGGCGTGCGGGAACGGATCTATCCCGTTGGCCGGCTCGACTACGCGAGTGAAGGGCTATTGCTGCTCACCAACGATGGTGATTTTGCGGCCAAGCTGATGTCGCCGGCTAGTCACGTTTCCAAGACCTATCTGGTGAAGATCAAGGGTCTGTTGACGCCGGAACAAGAAGAGCAATTCCGGACCGGTATCCCGATGCATGGCCGCCGCACGGCGCCGGCCGGGCTTCGCATCTTGAAGAAGACCCAGAATCCGTGGTATGAGGTGCGGCTGATTGAAGGCCGCCAGAACCAGATTCGCGTGATGTTCAAACATTTCGGCCATCTGGTCGAGAAGCTGAAGCGCATTAGGATCGGGTTCCTCGATCTGGGGGCTTTGAAGGCGGGTGTGTACCGCACGCTGACGAACTCCGAGGTGGAGAAGTTTAAGAAGCTGCTCGATACGCCGCCCGAGGCCAGACCGGAGAGTTTCCCAAAGCCGGAGAAGCGTTCCAGCGCAGCGTTCACTGAGCGTGCCACCGGTTATAACGAGAAGCGTTGGGCTGCCGAACGGAAGGCCGCATTCGCTGGTGGGCAATCCGCGCCGGAGCGGAAGATTGAAGATCGGCCCGCGACACCGGCCGAACAGGGTGGTGGGCCGCCCGTGAAGCGCGAGCGTCCGGCCGAGCAGCGCCCACAAGCGACTGGTGACAGACAGCGGCGCTTCGAACCAAGAGGGCCTTCTCGCGGCGGAGAGCCGCGGAAGTTCCCGCCCAAGCCCTTTGCTGCGAAGCCGTTTCCCAAGTCCGGCCCCGGTGTGAAGTCCAGCGGCTTTAGGCCGAGCGACGAACGGGAAGACACTTCGTCCAGAGGGCCCGCGCCGCGGCAATTCTCGTCGAAGCCGTTTTCGCCGAGACCATTTAAGAAATCCGGGCACAGTGATAAACCTTATACCGGCAAGCCCAGCGGCGGACGACCAAGCAGCGGTAGGCCCGGAGCCAGCAAGCCGGGCGGCGAAGAACGGGGGCCTTCATCCCAAGGACCGGCACCCCGGAAATTCTCCTCCAAGCCGTTTTCAAAGTCAGGGCCTGACCGCAAACCGCGAGGTGAACGCGGACGAGGTCCAAGCCGAGGTGGCCGCCGATGACCAACACTACCAGCCAAGAGGCGATCGCAACGCTGCTGCGCGAGGCCAAGACTATCGCGGTTGTCGGGCTCTCCAGCAAGCCCGAGCGTTCGAGCTACGGCGTTGCCCAGTATTTGCAGAAGCATGGCTACCGGGTCATACCGGTGAACCCGGCGGAAACCGAGGTGCTTGGCGAAAAGAGCTACGCCTCGCTGGGAGACATCCCGGTGCACGTCGATATCGTCGACGTCTTTCGGCGATCTGAGTTTGTGCCGGAGATCGCGGACCAAGCGATTGATATCGGCGCTCAAGCGCTCTGGCTGCAGATGGGCGTGATTCACGAAGAAGCAGCCCGAAAGGCCAGCGTCGCCGGACTCACGGTGGTTATGGACCAATGCATCGCCGTGGATCACCGCCTCCTGGTTCGCTGATTTGATGCGATAAAGGCGTTCCGCAGCAAAGCTACCTCTGCCGTTCATCGCCCCCGTGCCTGCCGTTCATCCACCGGAAGCCTCAGTTCGTCCCAAATCCATTTCCGTCCTTTGCCGTTCGCCCTATTCTCGAACTCAGGGAGTACCCGTATGAACCCCAAGCGTATTTTGCTGATTCTGGCAGGCCTGCTGGCGTTTACGGTCGGTCTAGTAACTGCGTTGCACGCCCAGGATTCCTCTCAGAGATCAGAGGTCCCTTGCTCGGCATGTCATGCCGGCCAATCCGGCGACGCAACCCGATAAGGTACGCTGGCTCAAAACAGACACGGTCAAACTAAATGATCAAAAGCCGCATTCGATGGATGTTGCGCCTGATCGCCTCAAACTGCTGCATTGCCGTCACCGTCCCATTGTTCAGGTGGGCGTTCAGTCCGCAGGTGACGTTTGGCTGGCTGGTGAAACAGTATCTGATTTCGGTCATCTACGCCAACTGCATCGGCCTGCTACTCGCTTCATTGGCGCCTCTGGTTTGGAAACGATCTGAGCGATGGTCCGCTTCACTACGATGGGTTTCCCGCGCCGCGCTTCTACTGGGTGCAACCTGGGTAGGCTGCGCGTTGGGCGGAGCGATCAGCGTTTCCATCTTCAACGGGTGGGAGTTCTGGTCCGAATTGAGTGCCTCCTTCAAGATCGCGCTTCCGATCTCTTTTGTCGCGCTAGGCTTCTCGATGCTGTACGAAACCTCGAAGGCCCGGCTCGAAGCGGCCGCCATCCAGCTGAAGGTGAAGGAACTGGAGCGCCAGCGCGCGTTAACCTTGGCGACGCAAGCGAAACTTTCGTCACTTGAATCGAGGATCCATCCGCACTTTCTTTTCAATGCGCTGAACTCCGTGGCTTCGCTCATTCACGACGATCCGGACCACGCTGAACGCCTGTTGAATCAGCTTGCGGCTTTGCTTCGATTCTCGCTTGACTCCGTGAAGGCGAGCCTGGTTCCGCTGGACCAGGAACTGAAGATTGTGCGTGACTATCTCGAGATTGAGAAGGCTCGCTTCGCCGGCCGGCTGCGGTATGAAATAGACGTGCCGGCAGCGTTACTCGCGACCTTGGTTCCGCCACTTTCGATCCAAACCCTGGTCGAGAACAGCATCAAGTATGGAGTGGCGCCCAAACGCTACGGAGGCGCCATCTGGATTCGTGCTTTGCGCGACGATGAGCAAGTAACGGTCTCTGTGGTGGACGATGGCCCGGGCTTCGGCAATCAGGATCTGACGGCGGGGCACGGCCTCGACAACCTGCAAGAGCGGCTTCTGGCGTTGTTTGGCGATCGTTCAAAGCTCAGCATCTCGACGGAAGAAGGGAAGACGATGGTGAGCATCGTTCTGCCGCAGCGTGTTGAAATGGCGGATATAAGACGACCGGTTCAACCAGCCGCTGCCGTGATCCCCTCTTCTTCATGCACGGAAGTTTGATGAGTCTGCAATCATGATTCGAGCTTTTCTGGTAGATGACGAACCGCTTGCGCTGAATCGTCTCACGCGTTTGTTGACTGACACAGGGAGAGTCAACGTTGTCGGGTCAAGCTGCGATCCTGTTGAGGCAATTGAACAAGTTCGCGCTCGTGCCATCGATGTGTTGTTCACCGATATTCAGATGCCGGGCCTTTCGGGTTTTCAGATGCTGGCGAAGCTCGAATCGCCGCCCTTTGTTGTTTTCACAACCGCCTATTCGGAGTATGCGCTGCAGGCGTTCGAGGTGAATTCCATTGACTACCTGGTTAAGCCGGTTGATGGGAAGCAGTTGGAGCGGGCACTGAATAAGCTCGACCGCATCCGGAGTGGCGCGGAGCCGAGGCCTGAATTGGAGTTGCTCTTGCACCGGCTTGCCGCAACGCTACCCAAAGCGAAGGAGTATCCATCCCGGCTGCCGTCGCGCATCGGCGACAAGATTGAGTTTGTCGAAGTCGCTCGCGTAACGCACTTTTACGCCAGCGATAAGCTGACCTATGCGGCGACCCCGAAAAAGGATTATGTGATTGACCGCACAATCTCCGAATTGGACGAGGCGCTGGATGCGGATCGCTTTATCCGCATACATCGTTCGACGATCGTCAATCTCGAATACGTAAAAGAACTGCATTCCTGGTTTGCTGAGCGGTTGATGGTGCGGCTGAACGACGGCAAAGGGACTGAACTGACCGTGGCTCGAGACCGCGTGAAACGGTTGAAAGAGAAGCTCGGGCTGTAGTTTTCCGCTTACGCGAGCGTGCTCTACTGAGTACTGACGCTATGCTTCGCTCGGTCCGTTTCTGTGCAATACCCCTATGGCTCGTTGCCGTCATCCCTATGTTGGCCTCCGAGGCCGCTCAAACGCCAGTCTCGTCGCCCGTGAAAGCGTGGGAAGACACGATTAGCCTTCCGACCTACGATGAGGGCCTGCCGCCTGAAGACCCACCATTCGACTTCTTGCGTACCGAGAACTGGTTCTACCCCTATACGGTACGCACCCAATTCACTCCAACCCCGAAGGTTGAGACCTGGCGCGTTATCCATCTTGAAAACGATTTCCTGGCCTGTTCGGTGCTGCCCGATCTGGGAGGACATCTCTATCGTTGCATCGATAAGGCAAATGGGCACGACGTGTTTCATCCGGCGCTCAGTATTAAGAAACAGATGATTGCCCCTCGCGGCTCCTGGATCAGCACAGGGATCGAGTTTAATTTTCCCGTGGGACATAGCTGGGACACGGTTTCCCCTGTCGATTTCTACTATCGACAAAACAATGACGGCAGCGCCTCGGCGTTTGTTGGAGACATTGATCGTGTCGAGAGTATGCAGTGGCTGGTCGAATTGATTCTCCGTCCGGGTAGCCGCGTTCTCGAACAGCGGGTGACACTTTACAACCGGAGCCAAATCAAGCAGCGCTACTACTGGTGGGCGAACGCCGCCGTTACGGTGGAGAGTCCCGATACAACGTTCGTATATCCCACGTATTTGATGTATCCCGACGGTCATCCGGACGCTCTGGTGACTTGGCCGCGAAACCGCGAGGGTAATGATGTCGGTCGCCAAGGCAATTGCAAGGACATGGTGGGACTATTTGCGGCCGGCAGCAACGAGCCGTTCATGGCCGTATACAACCCGGCTTCTAAAACCGGAGTTGTCCACTATGCCGATCCTGTTGCCGTTCCGGGTAAGAAGGTGTGGAGCTGGGGAACAGAGGCGGACAAGTGGGTTCGCAAGAACCTCACCGACAACGACACAACTTATGTTGAATTGCAGGCCGGTGTTCTGCACACCAATAGCGACGATGCGTTTCTTGAGCCGCAGGAACTCAAGCAATTCACTGAGTATTGGATGCCTGTCCACGATATGGAGGGCATTACCCGCGCCACGCTCGACGCAGTGCTGAACCTTCAGCGCAAGGACCAAAACGTCCTTATTCAGATCCAGCCCAATCGCGATATCGGCCATGCTCAAGTGCGCTTGACCGCCGGCAGCGCCACTCTGCTTAACGAAACGGTTGATCTGACGATGCAAGCTGTGTATTCCAAGAGCATCCCGGTCACGGGCAAGACCCCACTTTCCTTTGAGCTGCTGGATGCCCAGGGTAAGGCGCTACTGCGGCATTCCGAAGGCGTCTATGATGCCGTGACGCCCGAGCAAGCTGCGACCTTACAGTCGCCGCGCGGAGTTGCAGTGGATTGCAACAGTAAAGAGGGCTGTATTGCCGAGGCGCTTCACAATGAACGCATCGGCGCGCTGGCTTGGGCGCGGAACAGCTACCAGGTGGGGCTTAGCAGGTTCGGCAGCTCCCCGGCGGGCGTAAAGGGACTGGCACGGATGGATGTGGTGCAGGCCCATTTCGGCGATGCGATCGGCCTGTATCAGAAGATATCGTATGGCGGCGCCGCGCTTGATCCGGAGTCCGAATACTACTGGGGAATTGCCCTGCATTACACCGGTGATGTGGTCTCGGCCCGCCGTCATTGGGAGAATGCTCTAAAAGACCCTACATTCGGTGCGGCCGCCCAACTGGAACTGGCGTCCGATCAGGCAGCGCAGGGCCATTGGAGCGAGGCGCTGGCCGGACTTGTTCCGCTGGATGCGTTGTCCAAACGGCTTACGCGCGCCGGCGAGTTGGAGGTGATCGCTCTACGGCACACTGGCAACAAGGTAAAGGCGGGGCAACAACTCCAAGCGTGGCTTATGATCGACCCAACCAATGGCGTTCTTCGCAACGAAGCCGTTCTGTTGGGTAAGGACGATCCGACTCTTTGGCAGCACCTGGCGGCTGAGCCCGAGCGCGTTCTCAACATAGTGGACAGCTACCTTCGGGTCGCTGACTACGCCGCTGCGCTATCGCTGCTCGAGAGAACGTACCCTCAAGTTCCGGCTAATCAGATGGAGCCGGGCGCCGTGCTGCCGCAGCAGCATCCATTGATTGCTTACTACCGCGGATATTGCAAAGAAATGCTTGGAAAGCCCGCTGCGGCCGATTATGCAGTGGCTTCCCGTTTGCCCGTCCGATATGTCTTTCCCAACCGTTTCTCGTCTCTTGAAGTGCTGCGCGCCGCCATTCGATCCAACCAACACGACGGCACCGCCCATTATCTGATGGGCAGCCTTCAAATGCAGTTTCTGCTGCCTTACCCCGCCCTTGAAGATCTGCGAGCCGCGATTCGGGCGAACTTCAAGGAGCCGGTTGTTTACTGGGAACTTGCCTGGGTATTGGATCAGCTGGGCGATTACCGGGGGGCGCTGGCAGCCATCAGCGATGCCCGGGCACTCGGTCCCCTGCCGGCCAACTTGCAGCAGTTGTCCGCGAAGGCGTCTGCTAAACTGGCCTCCGCCGCACAAACTACCAAGCCCAAGCACCCCTCCGCCCCCACCGCTGCAGCCACGCCTTTCCCCATCCCCGCCTCCGCGGCTGGGCAGGGTATGGACACAAGCAAGCTATCGCCCGACGAACTGGCGCGGTACGTCTTCGAACAACTAACGGGCAACGAAGTTGATGCCGCCGAGGAAGCCCTCAAACAAGACCGGCTGAGGCAGGTTTCTTCGAACGACCTGCTTCGCCAGGCATACTACGAGACGAAGCTGCAGAACGCCCTGTTCATGGCTCGAAAACGTCAGTGTGATGGCATGGAGTCAATCGTGGAGGCGTCAACGGAAGCCGACTCGCAGCGGTCATTTACGAAGCCGGGCGGCAAGGTTGTACTGGATAGTCCCCGGTTCCTTTTCTATCTCGGCCGCTCCTTCGGGCTCTGCGGCGACGTAAAACAAGCCGAAGCCTTATGGAAGCAAGCTGCCGGCAAGCAGCGTGATATCACCTCCCCGGAGTACGCCTTTCCTGTGCTGTCCCGGGTGCAACTAAGCGCGCTGCACGGCAAACCTGTGCGCCCGGAACTGGAGAAGGCGCTCGATGACGTGAATGAAAAGCTGAAGTCGGCTTCCAAGGACCAATTGATCTCGCTGAATTACTCCGCCGGTGTGCTGCTGCAGGCGCTTGGCCGCTTGGATGATGCCGAACGCCTTTTCCGGGAAGCAATGCAGGGCGATGCGCTGGTGGCCTACACGGCCCGAATCGGCCTCAGGGATAATGATCTGGCCCGCCACGGCGTGAAGTAGTTCAATAAGCTCATGTTATGGATCTAGAGTGGCTTCGCCATTACTGCTTGAAATTCCCGCACGTTCATGAACAGGTGCAATGGGAGAACGCTCTCGTCTTTAAGGTCGGCGGAAAGATGTTTCTCGTTATGCGTCTGGAGCCTGCTCCCGTTGCCTGCTCATTCAAGTGCACGCCCGAGATGTTCAGCGAGTTGGTGGAGCGGCCCGGCGTGATCCCGGCTCCCTACCTCGCACGCGCGTCTTGGGTTGCCCTGCAGGACAGTGACGCGATCCCCACCGCGGAATTGAAGCAACTGGTTCAGCAATCGTACGAACTGGTGCGGGAGAAACTGCCAAAGAAGACAAAGTTGGAGTTGGATGTTTCTACCTCCCGCGCCAAAGCGCCCCGATAGTGACCCAGGCCCAGAAAACAAAAGCGGCAGCACCCTTTGGGGGATGCTGCCGCGATTTCACATATTGGACTTCGAATACTCGGCCTATTCGGGAACGGTCTTCAGCTTCTCGCGCTGTTCCTTCAGAATCGCCTTGCGGCTCAGCTTGATCTTGTTGCCTTCCAGCGCCAGGACCTTCACCAGGATCTGGTCGCCCTCGTTCAATTCGTCGCGGACGTTCTTGATGCGGCTTTCCGAGATTTCGCTGATGTGGAGCAAGCCATCCGTGCCCGGGAAGATTTCGACGAATGCGCCGAAGTCGGCGATTCGCACAACCTTGCCCAGATACGTCTTGCCAACTTCGGCTACCGCGGCGATGTCGGCCACCATCTGCAAGGCCTTGGCAGCGGAAACACCGTCGGACGCGAAGATGTTTACCGTACCGTCGTCGCTCACGTCAATCTTGACGCCAGTCTGATCGATGATGCCCTTGATTACCTTGCCGCCGGGTCCGATCAGTTCGCGGATCTTATCGGTCGGGATCTTAGTGGTATAGATCCGCGGCGCATACTGCGAGAGCTCGGCGCGCGGCTTGTCGATGGTCGCCAGCATCTTCTCAAGAATCTCCAGACGCGCCTGGCGAGCTTGCTCCAGCGCCTCCTTCATGATCTTGGCCGTAACGTTCGGCACCTTGATGTCCATCTGGAGCGCGGTGATGCCGTCCTTCGTGCCGGCAACCTTGAAGTCCATGTCGCCGTAGTGATCTTCAGCGCCCGCAATGTCCGTCAATACGGCATATGCGTCGCCTTCCTTCACCAGACCCATCGCGATACCCGCAACCGGGGCCTTGATCGGCACGCCTGCGTCCATCAACGACATCGTGCCGCCGCAAACGCTAGCCATCGAACTGGAACCATTCGATTCCAAAATGTCGCTGACGACGCGCAGTGTATACGGGAATGCTGTTTCGTCGGGAATGACCGCGGCGAGAGCCCGTTCCGCCAGCGCTCCGTGACCGATTTCACGCCGGCCGGGTCCACGCATGAAGCCCACTTCTCCCACGCTGAATGGCGGGAAGTTGTAGTGCAGCATGAAGCGCTTTGAGGTCTCGCTGAGGTCGAACATTTCAATCCGCTGGGCGTCGTCCTTGGTACCGAGCGTGGTGGTGACCAAAGCCTGTGTTTCACCGCGAGTGAAGATGGCCGAACCATGCGTCCGGGGAAGCACACTCACTTCGTTCCATATGTGGCGGATCGTATCGAACTTGCGTCCGTCGGGGCGGCGGTGAGACTTCAGAATCTCATCGCGGAAGATGCGCTCCTTCAAGGCGTCGAACAGCTTGGCGGCTTCCGCCTGCTCTTCTTCGGTGAACAGTGCAAGGGCCTTCTTCTTGGCGTCCTTGACCTTGTGGTAACTCTCGAGCTTGGGATACTTTTCGGTGTTGAGAGCGTCGGTGAGTTCCTCGCGGATGGCGTCGGAGATCTTCGTGCCGATCGCTTCATTTACCGGCGCCGGGGTATAGACTCGCTTGGTCTTGCCCACCAGTTTCGCCAGTTGTCGAATGCCGTCGGCGATCTTCTTGCAGCAGTCGTGGCCGAACTCGATCGCATCGAGCACTTCCGCCTCGGTTGCTTCGGTGGCTCCGGCTTCCACCATCACAATTCCTTCTTCCGTGCCGGCGACGACAATGTTCAGCTTGGAGTCCTTCGTCGCCTCATAGCTTGGGTTGGCCACCAGGCCGCCATTGTGCAAGCCGACACGCACGCCCGCCAGCACATGGTGGAAGGGGATATCGGAAATCGCCAGCGCCGCGCCGGCGCCAATGATCGCCAGCACGCTGGGGTCACGCTCGGGATCAGCCGAGAGCACCATCGCAATAATCTGTGTTTCGTTGCTGTACCCTTCCGGGAACAGCGGGCGCACCGGGCGGTCAATCAACCGGCTGGTGAGGACTTCTTTTTCTGAGAGGCGTCCTTCGCGTTTAATGAAGCCGCCTGGGAACTTACCCGCGGCATACGTGTACTCTCGGTAATCGACCGTGAGCGGGAAGAAGGAGGCGCCCGGCTTGGGATCCTCATTCGAACAAGCGGTGACCAATACAACTGCTTCACCGGACCGAACGACTACCGAGCCGTCCGCTTGCTTGGCAACCTTGCCGGTTTCAAGCGTAATCTTCGACCCAATCAGGTCGATTTCAACTGTGTGTGACATTTAGCTTTCCTTGATTCGTGGTGTCGCCGCCCGGTCTAATGCCGGTGAGCTCACCAAGTTTCAGGATTAAGTGGGGACTTAGAGCGTGTAGCGGAGGAAGGACCGTCCACCAGGACGGTGTAACGCCAGACTCGGCTGACGCCTACCTGAGAACCGTTTCCTAGCGGCGTATGCCGAGACGCTGGATCAGAGCCTGATAACGTGCTGGACTGCGATCCTTCAAATACTTAAGCATTCGCCGGCGTCGGGCCACCATCAACAGCAAACCGCGCCGTGAATGGTGATCTTTTTTGTGCGTTTTGAAATGCTCAGTCAGAAAGAGAATTCGCTGACTCAACAATGCTACCTGTACCTCTGGCGAACCCGAATCCGTTTTGTGTACCCGGTATTTACCAATTACTTGAGACTTCTGTTCTACCGCCAGGGCCATCTTGAAAACGATACTCCTCGTCTTACCTTAATCTTCCGTGTTTTTACCACTCAAGGTTAACACAAACGCAGTTGTCGTGGGGAACGAAGTGCGGGTGCCGCATTAAGGTGCAGCGGACTTAGGATAACACATCGGCTCTTGCGCAGCGCCCGCAAGGCACTTGATCAGTGCAGCGCAAAGCCTTATCCGATCAGGCTTTATCGATGGCGGCAGCTACCCGATTGGCCGATCGGGTTGCCGCCTCTTGCCCCCAGTTCAGGTTGTCGCAGTAGGCTCCTGCGAAGTGGATTCGCTTATACGGCTCGATCAACGCGGGCCAATAACGGCGGAGATTTCCTACCGGGTAGGTGGTCGTTTCGCAGGCCATCGCCCACGGATCGCGCGGCCAATCGTAGACCACGGCTTGCTCGATTGTGTCGCCTTTCCCTGGGTACTTCGACCGGAACATCGCCAGCCCCGATTCTGCTGTGAGGCCCGGTCCACCCGTTCCGATGATCAATCCCCGTGATGTGGGAACCTCTTCCGCAGTTGACCAGACATAGTGCAGGTCTGAGCGGTCAAACTCCATGTTGACGCTGCTCTTCTGATCGCGCCAGAACTTTGTCCGCGACTGGAATGCCGGGCGAACGGACGAATAGTAAGGGACATTTGCCACCGCCCATTGTTTCCCCTCGGGCAGGCCCGGCGTGATTGGTATCTGCCGGAGCATCACGGCGGACATGCAGCAGACGAGGTGGTCGCCGGCGATTTCCTGATTGCGTCCAAACTCGCGATAGCTCACCGTAACCCCTTGGTCTCCGTGCCGGATGGCCGTGACCGGGCATCCCAGCTTGACCCGTTCACCCAAACGCTGGGCAAATGCGTCCGGAAGCCGGCTGTTCCCGCCTTTCAGCCGAAACACCTCGTTCGGCGCGAGGGGAACGCCGCGTTTGTTGAGAATGGAGACATGCCACACAACGTGCAGCGCCGATCCTGCGCTTCCGCTGAATTCTTGGAAGGCCGGTGACGCGCCTTCCTTTTGCAGAAGTTGTGTGAGGCTGATGTTGTCCAGATCATTCAGCCCGGCGGAAAACGGTTGGTACTCGTCCGGAAACGCTCCGGCGTACTTGGCTAGATAGAGGTTCTGTCTCTCCTGCCATTGATTCCGGGTCAGAAATTCGATTTCTTTCTGATTGAAGCCGAGCTTTTTAAGTACAACCGGGTTGGCCAAGTCGGCGTCTGAATACACTCCGCCCGCCAGCCAACGCAAACGGTTATCGCGTTGAACGTCACGCACGTATTCAAGCTGGAATTCTTTGACGTACCCCCAATAGAGGTCGTAGCCCGGTTTTGTGAAATGCTCGGCGCCCGCGTCGAAATACAAACCGTCGGCCAATCCGTCGCGAACCGTGCGAACATGGCCGCCCACAGTGCCCGATGCTTCGAGGACTGTTACAGAGTGCCCTCTGCGTACCAACTCATAGGCGCAGCACAGGCCGCCGATGCCGCCGCCCGCTACTATCACTTGTTTCTTGGGGCCGCTGCTGACGGCCTGAGTAAGCGCCCGGTTCGCACCCACGCCCGCTGCTCCCAGGCTAAACAAGAACTCTCGCCGATCCGTCATTTCGCACCTCATCCTGCTGATGATTTCCGACAGAGCGTATCACAGGAAGACCGAGGTTCTGGTGTTCAAGCACCGCTCCGTGGCTCCGGGGCGGAGAGCTACCGTCGCGGCTCGGTAGGCTTTCGCGAACGTTTGGGCTGTCAGCGATTCCGTCGGGAGACGCAACGTGGCGATCCCAAGCATGCCGTCGTATCTTGGGTTCTTGGCGTATCGCGCTCGTTCTAACCCTCCGTCTCCCAGGAAGCCTTCGAAAGGCGGTGGCTTTCGGCCCAGGAGTTCGCGAAAGGGTTTCTTCACGAGGCTCTCCTTGTGGAAACGGCTACTGCTTGCCATCGGCCTCATCATCGTGGTTTTCTATGGCGCCGTGATTCTTGCCTTGTTTAGCCTTCGCTGGATCGATCCTCCGACTACGTCGGTTCAGATGGAACGCAGGGTGGAGTCCTGGTTCGCCAAGCCCGGCCCAGGCTTCCAGCCCTACCGCAAGGAGTACGTCCCGGTGCCGTTAAGCCGGATTGCCCCCGACCTCCAGCACGCTGTTGTCGCCGCCGAGGATGCCCGCTTCTTTAAACACAACGGTTTTGATTGGAAGGAGATCGAGCAGGCGGCGAATAACGACTTGGAAGGCCGGCGTCTGCGCGGTGCATCGACCATCACTCAACAGCTGGTGAAAAATCTCTTCCTGACGACATCTCGGACGGCGATTCGCAAGGCCGTAGAGTTCACAATCGTGCCGCTGGCGGAAGGAGTCCTCGGCAAGCAACGCATTCTGGAGCTTTATCTGAACGTCATTGAATGGGGGCCCGGTGTTTATGGAGCGGAAGCTGCTGCCCGGTATCACTACCGGACCTCTGCTCTTCGCGTCACGCGGGAGGAGGCCGCGCGTCTGGCCGCCATCATCCCAGCGCCGCGGCACCGAAAACCCGCCGCAATGAACGAGCGTAGCGAACGTATCGAGAAGCGCATGCGGGAAGTGGGCTGGTAAGGGGAGCATCGAAACCTGCATCTTCGGCGACTTTCAGAAGTTCGCCGTTGCTTAACGACTTCCAGCCCTGATAATCGACGGTGCGGACATCATGGCCCGGAACAAGCAATCTCAACCGGTGCGGCAAGTTCTCATCTAGCAACACCAGCATGAATCACGAACGCGGCAAAACCGGATCAGCGCTGCGCGCGACGAAGTCCAGCACTGCACGCACTTGATCGCGCGTGACCGATGGGAACTCCTCTATGACTTCGTTAATGCTCAAATCCTTGAGGGTTTTCAGAATCGCCGACACAGGCACGCGCGTGCCACGAAACACCCACGCACCACTTACCTTCCCGGGAATACTTTCCAGGACGGGGCATTCCGACCAGTTGATTGTTTCTTGTGTCATGCTCGTTTCCCCGTCCGTTTTAACTCTAGCGCAGTTTTCCGCCCCGACCCAGCGCAGGTTTGAATCCGGGTGCGGGACGTGGCTCTCCGGGGCTAAATGGGCTTCCTGGTAGCCCACGAACGACGTTCGTCAGCGTGCACTGCTGTCCGAATGTGGGAAACGCCCCTCCGGATCGCCGATCGTTCACGATTTATAGACCCTTCCACACCAGCTACTTCCGGCCTAACGGAACTTGGCATCGGACTTGCCCGTACTCTCCTTTGACAACCGCGATTCGCCTCGGGCCAGGCGTTCGTCCGCGAGCCCTGTGACGAAAGGAAGACGACATGAATCTCTTGCTCGGAGATCTCCGCTACGCTTTTCGCCAATTCAAGCAGTCTCCCATCTTCACGCTGACGGCCATACTCACGCTGGCGCTCGGCATCGGTGGAACAACGGCCATCTTTTCTCTGATTCATGCTGTCATGCTCCGCTCGCTGCCGGTGGCCGATCCCGCCAGCCTTTACCGCATCGGCGATGGAAACGATTGTTGCGTTGAAGGCGGCCCACAGGACAACTGGGGAATGTACACCTTCGATCTGTACCGTCAGTTGGCTGCCGCCGCGCCAGAGTTTGAAGAAGTGGCAGCCTTCCAAGCCGCTTCGGGAAGCGTCGGCGTGCTGCGGCCTCACGTCGACCAGAGCGCTCGTTCCATGGTCACGGAATACGTCACCGGAAACTATTTCTCAACGCTGGGAGTTCGGACGTTTGCCGGCCGGCTGATTTCACCCTCTGACGACAGTCCGGCAGCTACACCAGTTGCCGTTCTCAGCTACCGCGCCTGGAAGGGGACGTATGCAAGTGACCCGTCTATCATCGGCTCGACGGTCATGATCGCGAGCAATCCTTTCACGGTCATCGGCGTCGCTCCGCCGGGATTCTTCGGTGACACACTTCGCGGTAACCCACCGGACCTCTGGCTGCCCCTGCAGCAGGAGCCGTTACTCGCGGGCAAAGACTCGCTCCTGCGCCAAACCATCCCAGCATGGCTCCGGGTCATCGGCAGACTCCGCCAGGGCTCCGAAGTCAACGGAATGTCGCAGCGGCTTACCGAAGTCCTTCGCCGCTGGATGAAGGACGATGCCGGCTATCCTCCCGCATGGGTGCCCGAAATGACTCGCCAGCTACCCAAGCAGCACATCAATGTCATTCCCGGCGGCAGCGGTGTCCAATCTATGAAAGAGTATTACGGCCGCAGCCTGCAGATTCTGCTCGCCGTTTGTGGGCTTGTGCTGCTAATCGCCTGCGCAAATGTTGCGAACCTTTTGCTGGCCCGCGGCATGGCGCGGCGAAGCCAGACTTCCATTCGACTGGCAATCGGGGCTTCCCGGTCGCGGATCATCTCCCAATCGTTAGCCGAGAGCATCTTGCTGGCCATAGGGGGCGGCATTGCAGGTCTTGCCGTGGCCTTCGCTGCGGGCCGGCTTTTGATGGCGCTCGCCTTTCATGGTGGTGACGCCATGCCCATCAGCGCCGCGCCATCGGTCCCCGCGCTTGCGTTTGCCTTCGCACTATCGCTGTTGACTGGCGTCCTCTTCGGAGTTGGTCCCGCATGGTTTGCCACGAATAGCGACCCAGTGGAAGCTCTTCGCGGCGGTAACCGCAGCACTAGTGACGGCTCGTCTCTTTCGCGTCGTGCACTGCTTGTTACTCAAGCAACAATCTCCGTCGTGCTCGTGGCAGGCGCTGCGATGCTCACCCGCAGTCTGGGCAACCTGGAGCATCAGGATTTTGGTCTTCAGACTTCCAATCGCGTCTTGATCAGCATGAATCCACCAGCGGCAAACTACTCGCCCGACCGTCTCACTGCCCTATACCGCAATATCGAGGAACGCCTCAATAGCATTCCCGGTGTCGCGCGTGCCGGCCTCGCTCTCTACAACCCGTTTACCGACAATTGGGGCGAATTGATTTTTGTCGCGGGAGGGCCTGCGCCATCGCTTGACGAAAAATCCGTTTCTTCCTGGGATCGGGTCAGCACGGACTACCTTCAGACCGTCGGCCAGTCGATCTTGCGCGGCCGTGGCTTCACAAACGCCGACGCTTCTTCTGCGCCTGTCGCCATTGTCAATGAAACCTTCGTCCGCCGTTTTTTCCCGGGTAAGGATCCGCTCGAAAAGCAATTCGGACTGGATATGCCCGAGAATGCCGGGACCTTTCGCATCGTCGGCGTGGTGCGCGATGCCAAATATACGGATGCACAGGCGCCCGCGCGCCCCATGTTCTTCGTTCCACTAACGCAATGGGCGCATTATGAGAATCCACTGATGGCGAGCATTGAATCTCGAAGCCACTTCGTCGTCGGCGCTCTTCTCATTGCTCACATTCCGCTGGGCACACTCGAGCCCCAGATCCGAAAAGCCTTTGCCGAAGCGGATCCAAATCTCACCGTTACGAGTGTTCGCACGCTTCAGGAGCAAGTGGACATGAACTT
>JBAUOG010000006.1:0-1990 GCA_049579625.1 Bryobacteraceae bacterium | reverse complement strand
CTCACCGAATTCTCTGTTCTGAGCCACCAATTCAAAGGTTTGTCCACACAACGGATGATACGGGTGGATCACACTGAAACTTGGGGGCTCATCGTTCGCCCCAAGTGCATTTGCTCGTCGACTCCATGACAACCATGCAATGGCAACGCCACACGGTCCGCGGGTTCATGGCGGGCGCGATGAAGAAGGCTGGCTACACCGTCGAATCGTTCAAGCCGGAGGGAGGAGAGCGGACTTACCGAATCAACCAGTAGTCTGATCAATCCTTCCTGGCCCGCCCGGCTCCGGCTGTGGCGGGCTTTTCTGCGTTCAGGCCCAGGTCTCGCTCGATCAGCCGTAGCTCCGCCGACCAGTCGGAGAGAGCTAGGCACAGGCCTTGCAAATCGGGATGCCCAATCCGCAGGAGCGTTTCGATGGCCGCGATCTCGCGGCGGCAACGTGCGATTCACGGCGCACCTAATCGCTCTTGGGCAATTTCGTCGAAAGTCCGGCCATCGCCGTCAAGCACGGCTTGTTTGCCGGTGTATTGTTGCCGGCGTCGCAGGACGACGTCGACATACTTTGGATCGAGTTCTGCGCCGAAACAAATCCGTCCGATCTGCTCGGCAGCAATGAGTGTCGTCCCGCTTCCAAGGAAGCAATCGTAAACGGCCTGCCCCGGAAGCGTGTGGTTGAGAATGGGCCGCCTCATTACTTCCACGGGTTTCTGCGTCGGGTGGTCCCACTTCTCTTCTTTCGAGCCACCCATGATGAACTTCGGGGACGGGCTGTCCCAGACAGTGGAGTTGTCGCCTGGCTTTCCAAACCACGGTGCGTTCTTTTTTCGGACGTACTAGCAGGGCTCATGCTGGAACCAGTAGTGCGTGCGGGTCAGGACCGTTCGGCCCTTATTCCAGATAATCTGCTGGTGGTGAAGAAAGCCGATGCGCAGTAATCCGGCAAGGACTTCGCTCGTGAATTTCGAAGCATGCCAGACGTATCCAACTTGGAGATCCGGTACGAGTTCGAACGCCGCCGACCAATCGGCGCGCGTGTCACCCGAGATGGTCGTTTCCGTGTGGCCCTCCGTCCGATGCTTCATATAACTGGTTTCAGCCGGTCCGTACCCATTCAGTCCTGCGCGATCACGCCACTCAGAATCGAGTTCGATGCCGTATGGCGGGTCAGTAATGAGCACTTGCGTCCTTGCGTCGCCCAGCAACCGTGCAACGACATCCTGCTGTGTGCAGTCGCCGCAGATCAACCGGTGATTTCCAAGGATGTACAGGTCGCCAAGTCTTGCGACCGGCTCAGGCTGAACATCCGGAACGGTGTCTTCATCGGTGAGCCCGGGGGCAGCGTCCTGCGCCTCGAGCAGTCGCGCAAGCTCCGCATCATCGAACCCGACCAGGTCCAGATTGAAGTCCTCTTCGTGCAGCGTAGCTAGCTCGATTCGCAACCTCTCCTCATCCCATCCTGCAGCTGCAATTGCGAGTTGGTTGTCGGCGATTACTAGCGCCCTCCTTTGCGCGGGCGACAAGTGTCGCAGCACGATCACGGGCACTCCTTCCATGCCGAGCTTGCGAGCAGCAAGCAGACGTGCGTGACCGGCGATGATGTCATCGTCGGCGCCCACGAGAATTGGATTGGTCCAGCCCCACTCGCGGATCGAAGCTGCGATGTTGGCGACCTGCTCTCGGCTGTGCGTACGCGGATTATTGGCGCGAGGAATGAGTCGCTCGACCGGCCAGCGCTCGATTTGAATGTCGCTTTCGACTGGTGGGCTGGCTTGCGCGGTCTTGGCCATATGTCCTTCGAATAGCAATCCTGGGCTTCAGTCGTCAACAGTCGAACGAGATTGAGGTGTGTGGTGACGCCCGATCGGTAATTCTGAGGATTGTGAGTATTTTGAGTAGCGCTTGGGCTTCTAGCCAAGGGCCAAGATCAGGTTTCTGAGGATTGTGGATTGTGAGGAGCGGGTCGCCCGTCGTGACGTGGTCGTGACCGAGGA
>JBAUOG010000005.1:0-2312 GCA_049579625.1 Bryobacteraceae bacterium | reverse complement strand
GGCGTTAGCGGTGGCGAAGCTGTGGCGATCAAACTCCGCAACCGTCGAGCGATCTTCGAGGAAGGCAACCAGGTCTCTTTCGAACCACTCGGCGGTCTGATAGCGGCGATCAATCTGTGGCGCGAGAGCTTTGTTAATGATGGCCCGCAGGGGAACCGGACAATCGACCGGCAGTGCGGGAAGAGGTCTGCGCGCCAGGATGAGGCTTTCCAGCTTGCGGGTGTTCTCGGCCTGGAAGGGCGGCGTGCCCGAGACCATTTCGTACAGTGTTACCCCGAGCGCCCAGAGATCCGCCTGGGCGTCCACACGGGCCCAGCTCAAGCGCTCCGGCGAGCAGTAGCTAGGGCTTCCCAGATTATGATGGGTCAGGTTATGAGTAAGTGTGATGACCTTGGCAATGCCGAAGTCAATCAGCCGCAACTCGTCTTTGACGCTGATTTGAACGTTGGACGGCTTAATGTCGCCGTGAACCACTGCCCGTTTACGTCCATCGACGTGGGACATAAAGGCATGAAGCGTTTTGAGCTGATCGGATATTTCGGCCGCGTAGCGCACCGCGCGCTTGGCATCGAGCTTGCCGTCCTCGCGCAGGATGTCAGCGAGAGTTCGTCCCGGGAAATACTCCATGGCGACGAAGAAGCAGTTAAGCTCTTCGCCGAGATCGTACACTTCCAGGATGCGCGGATCTTTGTAATGGAGCTCCCGCTGAATCAGGGCGCCCCGCCGCTCGGCTTCGATGACGATTTGGGTGAAGTCGTCTCGAGAGTGCTCGATGAGCTTTAGCACCACCTGCCGGTCCGCCTCGGCATCGCGCGCCAAATAGACATCGGTAAGGCTGCGGCTCAGCTTTCGGATGATCTCGTATTTGCCAAATGTCTGGAAATGCATTGTTGAAGGCGCGACCCTAAGTACTCACGTTCAGAACTTCCATCACATGTCGCCAGACCGCTTGCTGACGCGCGCGGCTCCGAAGGGAGCTGTGACGTTGGAGTAAGACATTACTTGATCCCGGGTACAGCTCCTTTCCCCAATTTCTGAAACCCAGACGGCTTAGCGTCCAGGGTGTTCCTGCTGCGAATCTCAAGGTCCGTTTCGGGCGATATGTTGGCGATACCGGCTACGCCGTTGCCGACGATGATGTTGTTCTCAAGCACAGGCTTCGCGCCCGGCGAGATTTCGACTCCTGCGCGCAGTGCGCCGGTGAGCTTGCCGTTATCGGTAATGCGGTTGCCAGCCAGACGCGGAGCACTATCGTCGGTGATGATGACGCCCGGGCCCACGTTCGCGTGGATGAAATCAGCAAGCAGGGTGCAACGGGACGCGCCGTCAATCCGAACACCGCTTTCAATGGCCCCCGAGACTTCGACGTCGTCCATTTCGACGGAAGCATTTGAAAGGAGTGCCCCAATTCGCAAGGGATGAGCTTCATCGCCCACTATTCGCAATCCGGTGACGCGAGCGCCTGCAACGCCTCTCGCTGCCAGCGCCAGACCTGGATCAGACGGGGAAGCAGGATTGCTGACGAGGACCGCTTGCCCCGGAGCTGTCGCGAGAATCGCAACATGATCCTTCAAATGGAGCGGGCCCACGTACAGGCCGGGCGGGACATCGAGAGTGTCTCCTGCGCGCGCCACCCCGACAGCTTTGGTCAGTCCGAGAGGGTCAGCCGGATCTACTGCGATGTGAATAGGCTGCCGCTGTGAGTTCAGGTCTTTGGGGACTGGCGGCGGAAGAAAGCGTTCACCGGCAACCCAGAGGAACGCTCCCAGGATCATGCCTGTCACCAGCCAGAGGAAGCGACTGATGGCGGACGTACGCGGGGCCTGGCGATTGTCCCGAACTCGTGTTGCCGCGTGCCTCGCACGAGCCTCGACGAGCGTGCTGGATTCGCTGCCCACAAACTCGGAACCGGCGATGAAGACGACACTGATGTTGTCCTGCCCGCCCGAATCGCTCGCAGCCTTGGTTAATAGCCGGGCTGTGTGGCCGGGATCACCGTCGTAGCGCTCAACGATGGCCTTCATTTGCGCGGAGGTGAGGACGTCGGTCAAGCCATCGGAACAGATAAGCAGGGCCGCGTCGGGCCGAAAAACAAAGTCCTTGATCTCGATGAATTGCGCGTCATCCGGCCCACGAGGACGGGACCCCACATCGCGCAAGACTTCGTGGCGGCGCGGATGGGCCATGGCCTGTTCTTCGGTCAACTCACCGCGGTCTTCTTTTTCCCCGACCAGTGAATGGTCGGAGGTGATTTTCCGCAGGTTGCCGTTCCAGATCAGATAGAGCCGGGAATCACCAACATGCCCGACCGT
>JBAUOG010000004.1:0-2424 GCA_049579625.1 Bryobacteraceae bacterium | reverse complement strand
GTCCGAGTATGGACGAACGCCGATCTTGTGAACCAACTGACCGAGTTCCACAAACTTCTCACCTTCTCGCCCGTCAACCGCTTGGAGTGCCAGAACTACTTCAGAATGAAGCGACCGCTCGCCATCTCAATTGCCCTTGTCAGTGCCCCTATCGCCAGATGCTGAGAAACGATGAGCTTTAAAAGATCCTCTCGGATCATGTTTGTTTGTTCCTGGAAAAACTCGTAGTCTACGTTGCGTATTCCGGGCGATGGCGATCACCGTTCCGGGCTGATGGCGATCACGATTCCGGGAGCATGGCGATCAGGATTCCGGGATGATGCCGATCGCTGTTCCGGGCTGATGCCGATCAAAACTCGGTGGGCCCCGGAATCGTGATCGCGTTCCCCGGAATCGAATTCTAAAAATAGCTTCACGAAGCGGCGCTGGACAAAGTAGCGGCCGATCTGACCTCCACTGAAAGGTGGAGGAAACAGGTTGCCGCAGAAAAGGTTGTCCATGCGCAAGATTAAAGAAGTTCTCAGACTTCATGCCCTCGGGCTGGCCCAGCGTCAGATCGCCCGAAGTTGCTCGCTCGGCCAAAGCACCATCTCGGAATATCTGAAGGCCGCCGAGGCAGCCCGGCTCCAATGGTCGGAGGTGGCCGATTGGGAGGAAGCCCGTTTGGTAGCGGCCTTGCTTCCCAAGCCGGCCGCGAAGGCCAACCCGAGCCGGCAACCGGCGCCCGACTATGCCTCGATTCACACCGAACTTCAGCAGCACAAGCATCTGACGCTGCAGTTGGTCTGGGAGGAATACCGAGCGCAGAATCCGGAAGGCTACCGCTACAGCCGCTTCTGCGAGCTCTACCAGCGCTGGCGACGGAAGCAGGAAGTGGTGCTGCGGCAGGAGCACCGGGCCGGCGAGAAGCTGTTTGTCGACTACGCGGGCCAGACGATCCCGGTGCAGAGTCCCACGAATGGCGAGATGTGCGAAGCGCAGTTGTTCGTGGCCGTACTCGGTGCCAGCAATTACACCTACGCCGAAGCGACCTGGACGCAGGGGTTGGGCGACTGGATCGGCTCTCACATCCGAGCTTTTGAGTTCATCGGCGGAGTCAGTGAGATGGTGGTGCCGGACAATCTGAAGTCCGGCATCACCAAGACCTGCCGCTACGAGCCGGGTGTGAATCTCACCTACGAAGAGATGGCCCATTACTACGGCGTGGCCGTCGTGCCGGCGCGCCCGCGAAAGCCGCGTGACAAGGATTACGTTTCATACTGCACCTTGTCCTGCTCGTGCAGAGATGAGGCCGTGCTTGGCTGTTCTGCACCCTGGACCTTGAGGATGGTGTTCCCGTCGAGTGGCTCGTATAGACACCGCCTGACATTGTCGTAGCGGTGTTTTTGTAGCAACCCGGCTCTGCCCCAAGCATTGATTGTAGTGAACGTCACACTGTGCCGCACGCTCATCTCTTTCGCCGTAAGTAGTCCCTTGGCTCGCAAGCGGCTGTAGCGGCTTTTAAGCTTGAAGGACTCGCGGATATGCGCGATCTTCTTAAGGTTGAATGGTTCGCCCTGCCAAGTCCGTCGTCCTTGTTCGTTCAGAACTTCCGCGACTTCACGATCACAGTAATGATCCAGAAGTCCGTCGATCTCGGCGACGACATCCGGCTTTGTCTTCCGAATCTGGGCGATCGGCAGCGGCTTGGCCAAGGTGAGACTTCGAATGGCGCCGCCGCGGAGACGTACATGAACCTGAATCGTCTCCCCGTTGATCAACGTCACGTCCTCGATGAGGAGCCGCAGTATACGTTTTCGCTCCCGAGGTTCCACTAACGGATCATTCCATATTCGTGGGAAGTCGGTGGCCAAAGACAGCAGTTGTTCGCGAGTCTGGGAATCGATCAGACGCCGCTGCTTCTGTGTCTGTTGATCGTACTGCGCCTGCATCTCCGCCAGGGTTCGGAGTTTGTCATTCCATTCGGCTTCCAGGCTATCGATAACCAGCCGATTATCGGGATCGACGTTCATGTAGCGCCGCCGGGCGAGCTCAGCCTCATATCGCGCTCGCTCAACGTGTTTTCGGCGCAGCCCATCGGTTTCGGTGATCCGTGCCTCAACCTCTTGTTGAATGGCTAGGGCGACCTGTAGGGTCATCGGTTGCATCAGTTCAAGCAATAGGTTACTGATCGCCTGATCGACGACACTACCAGGCACCCGCTGGCAGATTTTCTCTGCCCTCCTGATGCAGGCCTCCTGGCAGACATAGGTTGGTGCCACCTGGTGGTACGCAATGCTGTAATGAATGGTCATTCGTTCTCCGCAAATACCACAGAGGACGCGGCCCTGCAAAAGGGCGGGGCCTTCGCGGGCCGGCCCGGCTTTACGTTCTTTTCCAAACCCCAGTGCGTTCTCGGCGAGTCGCTTTTGATTCGCCTCAAAC
>JBAUOG010000003.1:0-8026 GCA_049579625.1 Bryobacteraceae bacterium | reverse complement strand
GCTGTGAGTCGCTGTTAAAGCGGTTTGCCGTCGGCATCGATCAGCTTGACCTCGCCGATGTTGAGATCGCGGATGCCTTGCTCAATCTTCGAGCGATCGCCTACGATAACCCACACCGTGTCCTGCGGGCTGATCAGCGACTTCGCGGCATCGTTTACGTCAGCGGGGCGGAGCGATTCCACCTTCTTCACGTAGGTCTGATAGTAGTCGTCAGGGAAATTGAACTTCAGCAGCTCCTGAATCGAACTGCCGACCTCCTGCATGGTCTCGCGAGAGCCAGGAAGTTCGAGGATCTCCTGATTCTGCGCCTTCGTCAGCTCCGGCTCGGTGATCGGTTTCGAGCCGGCGATGCCGTTGAGCTCTTTTTGCATCTCGACGAGCGACTCCTTGGTCTTGTCGGTTTGGACAGGTGCCAAGGACAAGTAGGGACGCTGGTGGCGGGCGCCGAGCAAAACCGCCTGTGCGCCATAAGACCAATGTTTGTCTTCACGGAGGTTCATGTTGAGGCGTGAGCCGAACGCGCCGCCATAGATGTCGTTCATCGTTTGGTACGTCGGCTCGATGGAGGCGACGGGAGCCGGCGCGATGGTTCCAGTCAGGATGACCGATTGTAATGCATCCGGCTTGTCGATTAAATAGACGACCGGCTTGGAAGGCCGGGTAACCGGTTTGACGTCCTTGGCTGGAACAGTACCTGCCTTCCAACCAGCGAAATACCGCTCCAACTTGGGCTTGATCTCAGCTAGCGTCGTGTCGCCCACGATGATGAGTGTGGCGTTGTTGGGCTGGAACCAAGCCTGATGGAACTTCACGAGATCTTCACGGGTGATCTTCGAAACGGAGTTGGTGGTGCCCGAACCAGTGAACGGGACGCCGTAAGCGTTCTCCGCACCATAGAGGATGGGAGGCATGACGCGGAGGGCCATGCCGAAGGGCTGTGACTTTTCCTGGCCGATGGTTGCCAACTGGATCTTCTGCTGACGAGCGAAGTCCGTTTGTGGAAAGGATGGATTCAGCACGACGTCCGCGAACAGGTCTAGCGAGGGATCCAGCTTGGTCTTAAGCGCGGAGAGAAACACCGTGGTAAAATCGAGGTCGGAGTAGGCCCGCAGTTGCGCACCGAGCGATTGCTGGTCGTCGCTAATCTGAAGGGCGTTGCGCTTGGCGGTGCCACCGGTGAGCAGGGCTGACGCAAGATTGGCGGTGCCAGGTAGAGCACCGTGATCGGCGGAAAAGCCCGCGTCGAGGGTCAGCCAGAAATCGACAATCGGAGTCTCATGGCGTTCGGCGAGGATGATCTTTAGTCCATTCGAAAGCGTGTCTCTCTGGAGCTTGGGAAGCTTCAGCTCGGGAGCCGCGCCGAGTTCGGGGAGCTTAGAGCGGTCGGCACCCTTGGTTGCCGCCGACAACTGAGGCGTAAACGGGAGAACCTCCAGCGTGTAAACCCCGTCAGAGAGCCACGAATCAGCGGCGTCCTTGAGGTTGCCCAGGGTTGCCGAATCGACATACTTCAGCGCATCTTTGAAGGCAGCCGCGTTGCCGAGGTAGGTCTGGTAGGTGGCAAGCGTGTCGGACTTGCCGCCGAACCCGCCGATACGCTCGATGCCGCGAATGAAGTTTGCCTGATACTGAGTGCGAGCGCGATCGAGTTCCGCAGCCGTCGGCCCGTCTTTCAGGAACCGGACGACCTCCTCATTGACCGCCGCTTCCACAGCCTTTAGGTCTTGACCCGGCTTGGCCCTGGCTGTGATGTAAAACTGGCTGCTGATTTCCCTATCATCGACATACACTTGAATGTCGGTGGCGATCTGGTCGTCGTAGACAAGGCGCTTGTAGAGCCGCGACGACTTGCCGGAGCCGAGAACGCGTGCAACGAGTTGCAGGTAGCTGGACGTTGCGGTGCCAAACTCAGGCACGTTCCATACCTTATACAGCCGGGCTTGTGGTACGCGGTCCTGAACAGTTTCGCGATGCTCGCCTGACATCTTGGCGATCCACGATTGCGGATGCGCGACCGGCGGCCCAGGTGGGATATCACCGAAGTACTTGGTCACCTTTTCTTTCGCCGTCTTGACGTCGATGTCGCCGGCGATCACAAGAACCGCATTCGATGGCCCGTAGTAGGTCTTGAACCACTCCTTAACGTCTTCGAGGGAAGCAGCGTTCAGATCGTCCATCGATCCGATGACGGTGTGTGAGTAGGGATGAGCGGCGGGGTAGGTTGCCCTCGTAATCAGCTCTTCGGTTACTGCGTAGGGCTGGTTTTCACCTTGCCGCTTCTCATTCTGGACGACGCCGCGCTGCAGGTCGAGGGTTTCCTTGTTGATGGTGGAGTAGAAGTGACCCATGCGATCGGATTCGGCGAACAGTGCGTAATCGACGGCGGATGTGGGTACGTTTTCGAAGTAGTTGGTGCGGTCTTCGTTGGTGGTGCCGTTGAGGTCGGTGGCGCCGATCTTCTCCATGGCTTCGATGTAGCGGCCCTTTACGTTCTCACTACCGCCGAACATGAGGTGCTCAAACAGATGGGCGAAGCCGGTTTTGCCCGGCTTCTCATTCTTCGAGCCAACGTGATACCAAACGTTGATGGCGACGATTGGCGCTTTGTGATCCTCGTGAACCAGGACGGTCAGGCCATTCGGCAGTACGAAGCTCTCAAAAGGGATATCGACGTTCTGGGCGGCCAGGAACGGAACTGTTATCAGGGCGAGAACTCCAACCAGATTGCGCATGCGTGAGACTCCTGTCTACCACCGATTGTCTACCCGATCAGGATAGCTTCTTTGGGTTTTGAGGAATTGGAAGCCGGTGACAGTAGATGATGGTGGCATGAGTTGGTCCGATGAATCGAGATCTTCCCGCCGCAGCATACTGCTCGGGACACTGTTGGGCGGCTTGACGCCCGCCCTTATGCGACCCGCCGGCAGCGGCGCTCAGGGAGGGGCGGGCACCTCCACGGGCCCGGCTGCGGCTAAGCTGCAGGGTGCCCCCGATGTGGTGATTGCGTTCACGGAGAAGGATCGCGTTGTCTTGACACAGCAAGGGGACGTTTGGGCCAGCGGTGGAATCAGCGTCCGGTTCGTGACGAACCATGCCAAAGCGGGCGCCGAAACCGTGGTCGTTGTTCACGCCCCGAAGGCGGCGCTTACGCGGGTTCACTTGCGCTGGCAGCTTGTGTTGAAGCCAGGACTGCGTTATATGGGCGACCACTGGGAACGCAGCTATGGGGACCTTGCCTGGCGAGGACTCGAGCCGGATCGCGCACTGCCTTGGTACTTTCTGGCGTCCGATGGGCAGCGCACGCTGGCCGCGGGCGTGAAGACGAACCCGGCTGCGCTCTGTTTCTGGCAGATCGACGGCAGTGGGGTGAACCTGTGGCTCGACCTGCGGAACGGCGGCAGCGGCGTGATGCTGGGTGATCGAGAGCTGACGGCAGCGACCCTGATCGCAGATCAGTACGACGGCATTTCTGCGTACGCGGCTGAGCACCGGTTGTGCCGCCGCATGTGTGAGTCTCCCCGCTTACCGAAGGAGCCGGTTTACGGCGGGAACGACTGGTATTACGCCTACGGGCACAATTCGGCCGAGGGCATTCTTCGCGATTCCGCGTTGATCGCCTCGCTCGCCGGAGACCAAACGAACCGTCCCTGGATGGTGGTGGACGATGGTTGGCAGCCCAACCCCACCGGCGGCCCTTGGCGCGAAGGGAACAGCCGCTTCCCAGATATGGCCGTGCTCTCCGCCAAAATGCGATCGGCCGGCGTGAAGCCAGGAATCTGGACGCGTCCTCTTTTCACCTTGGAGAACGTGCCGAAATCGTGCCGTCTGGATACCCCCACGATTCGAAAAGACGAGGGCCGGCGGGGCGGAGCGACGCTCGACCCAACCGTGCCGGAGGTGGCGGCGGCCATCGTAGCGGACATCCAGCGAATGAAGTCGTGGGGCTTCGAGTTGATCAAACACGATTTCTCGACATTCGACCTTCTTGGCCGTTGGGGCTTCGCGATGGGACCGCAAGTCACCGACGACGGATGGTCCTTCGCGGACCGAAGCAAAACGACAGCGGAGATTATCCGCGCCTTCTATGAAGTGCTGAGAAAGGCGGCGGCCGACACGCTCCTGCTGGGTTGCAACACAGTAGGCCACTTTGGGGCCGGGCTGTTCGAACTACAGCGAATCGGCGACGATACCAGTGGCCGGGATTGGAACCGTACGCGCAAGATGGGCGTGAATACGCTGGCGTTTAGAGCCGCGCAGCACGATGCTTTCTTCGCCGTCGACGCGGACTGCGTGGGCCTGACGCATGAAGTGCCCTGGGCATTGAATCGCCAATGGCTTGATTTGGTTGCGCGCAGTGGCACGCCGCTGTTTGTTTCAGGGGCGCCCGACGCCGTTGGACCGGAACAGAGGTCGGCGCTGAAAGCGGCCTTTACGGAGGCGGCGCAGGGTGGAAGCACGGCGGAGCCGCTGGACTGGATGGACAATAATCAGCCGCAGCGCTGGCTGCTTCACGCAAAGACCACCAAGTACAACTGGGCCGGGGAAGACGGCGCCTCGCCCTTCGCGACCTGAGAAGGCTCGTCGCGCCGGGCTCGCTCGAGTTTCACTAAACTGGAGGTGTTGGAGGTCGACATGGATCGTCGTGAGTTTCTTACGGCGACTGCCGCTTTGACGGCGACGGCCGCTCTGGGTTCGACAGCTTCGCTGCCCAAACGCCCGTATAAAGACGGGATTAACCTGTCGGTCGTCGGATTGGGCGGCATTGTGGTGTGCGGTCTTCCACAAGACCAAGCCTCGCGCCGCGTTGCGGAAGCGTACGATCACGGCGTGAACTACTTCGATTGCGCTCCTTCGTACTTCGACGGCGAAGCGGAGATGAAGCTCGGCGAAGCGCTGCGGCCGTATCGCGACAGAGTCTTCCTCGCCGAAAAGACCACTCGCCGTGATGCGCTGGGATCGCGTGAAGAACTGGAGCGGACTTTACAGCGCTTTCACACTGACCATGTGGACCTCTATCAGTTCCACGCTGTGGGCTCCATGGAGGATGTCGATCACATACTCGCACCCGGAGGCGCGGCCGAGACGTTTCTTGCCGCTAAGAAAGAGGGCAAAGCGAGGCACCTCGGATTTTCTGCGCACAACGCGCCCGCGGCTCTACGCCTGATGGACGCGCTCGACCTAGACAGCGTCCTTTTTCCAGTGAACGCGAATGCGTGGGAGAACGGCGGATTCGGCCACCAGATTCTGGCTAAGGCGAAATCAAAGGGCATGGCTCGAATGGCTCTGAAGGCGCTTGCATTCGGGCTTTGGCCAACCGATATGAAAGAAAGCGATCGCAAGTATCCGAAGTGTTGGTATGAGCCGATCGACGATCGTGAAATGGCCCGGCTCGCACTGCGCTTCACGCTGAACCAGGAAATCACCGCAGCCATACCGCCGGGCGACGAGCGCATCTTCGACCTGGCGCTCGAACTCGCTTCCGCGCCGTTGCCGAAGCTGAGTACCACGGAACTGGCGGATTTGAAAACCAGGATCTCGACGCTCCAGCCAGTCTTCCACGTCTGAACCTGCCCGCCTGTTCACTGGCGTCGTCGTCATCCGTCTAGCGGAGCGACGATTCATAGAGTTCCCGAACCCGAGCCAGGTCATCGCACTCTTGAGGCGTCTTGTCATAACGCCAGCGCAGGATGCGCGGGAAACGCAAAGCATATCCACTCTTGTGGCGGGCGCTCTTTTGCACGCCATCAAAGGCTACTTCGAGAACCACTTCGGGACGCACCAGCATGACGCGGCCAAAACGTTCGACGGACAGGGAGCGTAGCAGCTTGGTGAGTTGCTTGATCTCGTTGTCGGTCAGGCCCGAGTAGGCCTTCCCTACGTTGACGAACCCGTCGCCCGATCGAACGCCGAAGGTGTAATCGGAGAAAACGGTGGCGCGCCGGCCGTGGCCCTGTTCGGCGGCGGTGATAACAACATCGAGAGTGCCATAGGGCCGTTTGATTTTGAACCACGAACCACTACGTTTGCCCGCTTCATAAAGGCTGCCACGGCGCTTGACGACCAACCCCTCGTTCCCGCGGCCGCGGGCTTCTTGGAACATGCGATCCAACTGCTCGTGAGTCTCAAGCTCAGTTTGGGGCGAAAGCAGGATGTGAGCGCGAGATTCCGTAGAAACGGAGGCGATCTGCTCCACGGTTTGGGCGAGCAAGCTGCGCCGCGCCTCGAAGGGATTCGTGAGCGCGAGTTCATTCTGCAACAGCAAGATGTCGTAGGCGACGAAGATCACCGGGATCTCCAGCATCAAGGCAGCCTTGACCGTTTTTCGGGCGATGCGCTGTTGCAGGACATTAAAGTTCAGCGCTCTTCCCTCGCGCCAGGCGAGAATCTCTCCATCGAGAATGGCCGTCAGCGGCGCGGCCGCGAATGCCTTAACCAGTTCGGGGAAGGCGTTGGTGATTTCCTCCATGCCGCGCGAGTATATGTGGACATGGCCATGATCGATGTGGATCTGAGAGCGAATGCCGTCGTACTTATCCTCGACGAACCAATCGGCGGCCGGCTCCGGAAGATCTTGGATGCGGTCGAGCGGCTTAGCGAGCATGAACTCCAGCGGATGAAACAATTGTGCGCGGATGTCCTGGAGGGTGCTTGTGCGGGCGGCGAGCGCGACGCCGGCGAGATCGCCAAGACGGTTGCTCGCGTGACGTATGGTGTCAAGCGGTAACCCGCACGCCGCTGCCAGCGCTTCTTCCACCATCTTCTCCTGCAAGCCGATGCGGAGGTTGCCGGTGATGATCTTGACAAAGTACTTGATGGTGACGGGCCGGTAGGTGCGGAAAATGTCAACCAGCAGCCCCACTTTGCGGGCCGTAAGGCGGGCGCGAAAGAGCTGTTGATAGAGTTCATTGGCCTGTGCGAGCGAAAGCGGCTGTTCGGACGAGTGCCCCCGGATCAACAAGCCGATGGTTTCGCCCGAGTCACCCACCTCCTGGTAGCAGAGTCGAACCGTCTCGAGATCCCACCCGCAGGCCTCGAGAAGTGCTTCTCGCATGGTGGCGTAACCGATGGAGAGGCGCGGCTTTTCCTGGGAGCCAAAGAGAGTCTGATGGACGCTCGCTTCGGCGACCGGACCGGTACTGAGGAAGCGAACGGCCAGCACGAGGCCTTCATTGTTGAGCGCTTGAAAGAAGCCTGCGAGGACGCTGACCTTCCGCAAGCGGCTGCTGAACTTGGCGACCTGTTCGCACACCGCGGCCAAGTCGTCCATCGAATGCTGCGAGGTTGGCTGGCCGGCGGTCGATTGTTCGACGAGGCTGGTCCCTTCAGCCAGCGCGATGGATTCTGGGGTGGGTCCGGGCAACACAGTGTTAACCTTCGGCATCTTCGACGTTGGTGCGTGCGCCATGGCGATGAGGCCGGGCGGCTATGCCGCGCTGGGTGAGGATGCGACTGAAAGGTTCGGTATATCCGTGAACCACGTCTACCTGTTTTGCTTCGGAGCTAGCTACCAACGACAGAAGCTCATCAAAATCGGCGTGGTCGGAGTAAGGAATCAGTTCTTCAGCCCTGGTCCGTGCCCGGGCATTGTCGAGCGCTGCCCAGCCCGAGACGTACGCGATCCGAATGTTCTTTCCGCTGGCTTGGAGGACAGCCCCGTGGGTGGGAACAACGACCAGGGCCTTGCCCGCAGTGGCGAGTGCATCGTAGGGTTCCCACCCGGGAAACGCGTATCCGTGTTCTTCGTAAACAGGGATGAACTTCGCGATGGCGCCGTGCACCGCGGCACTGATTCCTGCTTGGCAAAGGACGTGCACAATTTCCTGACCACGCCCCAGGGGGTAGCCTATGAAAGCCGGTGTGGCGTCTTCCTCAAAGCAGGTCTTTGCGAACTGCACGATTCGCTCTGCCGCTTGCTCGCGGGATAGCAACCGGTAGATGGGGAGGCCGAATGTGGATTCGATGATGAGGTGGTGGCAGGGTATCGGCAGGGCGGTCTCGCCGCAGAGAGGTGGGCGCAGCTTTATGT
>JBAUOG010000002.1:0-5334 GCA_049579625.1 Bryobacteraceae bacterium | reverse complement strand
TGCCTTCCACTTTCTTCACCACGTTCTCGATGCCTGACTTCAGCGTGGGCCGGGACGCCTGCCCGCTCAAAATGACGGTTGAGCCTTTGATTCCGTAGTTGATGTTGTCAAAAACGCCGTACTGCGGCAGCGTGACAATCGCTTTGCGAATGGCTGTGGCCATCTGCAGGACTTTCTGTTGTTGGGCGTCTGGTGCCTCGGTGGTCTGTGCCATTGCCGGAAGAACAGCAATAGTCAAGAGAAGGAAACGCGCGCGAAAAGGGTTGCGGCTTTCATGTAACATCACTCGTCTGCTATTTACACGTTTCGGCGAGACTGGCTGACGGAACTGATGTATAGTGTAGGGTCGAATGGTCAGGCTCGCAAGGAATTCCGAACGGTTCGAGGAATTACAGCGGCTGGTCGAAACCCGAAGAGTTCCTATAGCGTCTGCCATTGCCATTTGTTGCGGAGGAAAGATGACTCGTCAGAATCGCGGGAATACCGGAGCCGCGGTTGCCCATAATCCCGTCGCCCGCAGGAGTTTTTTTGGGTTCGCGGGTTTCGGCGCCCTATTGCCGAGTTTGATGCGCGCCGACGAGGTCAAGGCTCCCCCAAAACCAGGGAATCAACTGTCACCCGAAGGGGCCCTACATGAGCTGATGGACGGAAACCACCGATATGTGAAGGGCCTGACGCGGCGTCACGATTTCAGCTCAGAGCGGGCGGCGCTGGCCGCTGGCCAGAACCCGTACGCCGGTCTTTTAAGCTGCGCGGACTCCAGGGTTTCGACGGAGTTCGCCTTCGATAGCTACCGCGGAGACCTTTTTGTGGTTCGGGTTGCCGGCAATTTTGTCAACGATGAGAACCTAGCGAGCTTCGAATACGGCGTATTAGTTCTAGGAGTGCCACTGCTGATGGTACTGGGTCATGCCTCCTGTGGTGCCGTGAGTTCAACGATTAAGTCGCTCGACACCAACACCACGCTGCCGGGACATCTGCCGTCGCTGGTTTCGGCCTTGACGCCAGCGGTGAATGCGGCAAGATCAGTATCGGGCGATTTGCTGGTAAACGCAACCAAGGCGAATGTGCGGCTGAACGTCGAACGACTGAAGAACGCTAGTCCCATCTTGAGTCAAGCGGTGGCTGACAAAAAGCTGATGGTTGTCGGCGGCTATTATAACTTGAGCACCGGCGTCGTAGAAACGGTCGCGTAGGGTATCGTTTGCAATAAATAAATCGGTCGAAGGGGATTCATTTGCCAGCTCAGACACGACGCACACCTGAGCGAGCAGGCACTCGGAGGGGATGAACCAACTCGCCGGCAACATGCTCACATGGCATCACCAAACGTCGGGCCGACTATTCTGATCTTTTGTACCTCCATGGAGTGACCGGGCCTTGGGCGCGGACACATTGGTTTTATTGGCGAACGACAGGTGCCATCAGAATCCAGATCGCTTTGGACAACCGATCACCGAACGCATGCGCGTTCACGGTCTCCATCCGAGAAGCTTGAACTTGTTGATTTCCGGAAACGTCTCCAACACGCTCGGGCGCTCACCTTACCTTTACCGGACTTGCGGCCTTGCATCAGGCACCGGCACGTGCCGGTGCAACCGCGAGTCGCCTATGCGTTGCTGGCCAGGTCGCAGTGGAACATGTGTAACACTCTTGTTGAATGTAGGTGAAGGCGTGCGCGGCTTATCCTCCAGAACCAAAGATGTAAGCGCCTGCGAAGCCACAGGAGACTTGCGGTCGTATGTTTGCGAAGGAGCTGTTGATGGAAGGCTTAGATCAAGAACATTCGCGGTTCGATTACGTTGAAGTCACAGAACAGAAACGCCTGAATGAAGCTCGCGAAAAGAGTGTGCCATGGCGAAAGTGGGGGCCCTATCTCAGCGAGAGGCAATGGGGCACGGTTCGGGAAGATTACAGCCACGACGGGAATGCGTGGGGCTACTTTTCGCATGATCAGGCGCGCTCGCGTGCTTATCGCTGGGGCGAAGACGGTATGGCCGGGATCTCCGATGACAAACAACGCCTATGTTTCGCAATTGCGTTGTGGAATGGCCGTGATTCCATTCTGAAAGAGCGGTTGTTTGGGCTGACCAACAGCGAAGGCAACCATGGTGAGGACGTCAAAGAATACTACTTCTACATCGACAGCACGCCGACGCACTCGTACATGAAATACCTGTACAAGTATCCGCAGCGTGAATATCCATACGGCGATCTGGTGGAGACCAACCTGCGGCGTTCGCGGGAGGACATGGAGTACGAGCTGCTGAACACCGGCATTTTCGACGACGATCGATATTTCGACGTTTTCGTCGAATATGCAAAGGGCGATCCCGAAGACGTTCTGATTCGGATTTCCGTTCACAATCGCGGGCCGGAAGCATCGCAGCTCCATCTTCTTCCGACGCTATGGTTCCGGAACACGTGGTCGTGGGAAGATGGCGGCGCCAAGCCGGTATTGACTGAGAACGGCGCGGCGAGCGTTCAGGCATCCCATTCGGAGCTAGGCGAATACACGCTGCAGTGTGAGGGTGCGACGGAACTGCTGTTCACGGAGAACGAGAGCAATCACGCCCGATTGTGGAGCCAGCCCAATCCCTCGCCGTATGTGAAGGACGCATTCCATGAATACGTAATTGCTGGGAAGCGTGATGCCGTCAATCCGGCCAAGATTGGAACCAAAGCGGCTGCGCATTACGTGCTGGATGTAATGGGAGGAGGAAGCAAGGTTGTGCGTTTACGGCTTAGCGCGAAGCCGCCGGTCGATGCAGTCGCGAAGTTCGATGAGGTATTCGCCAACCGGCGGGCGGATGCGGACGAATTTTACGAGCGCATCACGCCAAAGACGCTGACGGACGACGAAGGTCGCGTGCACCGGCAAGCCCTGGCGGGCATGCTGTGGTCCAAACAGTATTACTATTTTGACCTCGACCAGTGGCTGCATGAGCATGAGTCCCACCCGATGGCTGGTTCTGGTAAGGGAGGAGCGCGCAACCAAGAGTGGTTCCACATGCTCAATAAAGACATTATCTCCATGCCCGACAAATGGGAATATCCCTGGTACGCGGCATGGGACTTGGCGTTCCACACACTTGCTCTTTCTCTGGTGGACTTTGACTTCGCGAAAGAGCAGCTCTTGCTGATGCTGCGCAACCTGTATGCCCATCCCAATGGACAGATTCCGGCCTATGAATGGAATTTCAGCGACGTGAATCCGCCGGTACACGCCTGGGCGACGTTGTTTCTCTACAACATGGAGAACCGGTTGGGACGCGCCGATTTGCGCTTCCTCGAGCGCTCCTTTCAAGGGCTGATGCTGAATTTCAACTGGTGGGTGAACCGGAAAGATCCGGACGGACGCAACGTGTTTGCGGGAGGGTTCCTGGGGCTTGACAACATTGGGGTCTTTGACCGCAGCGCGCCGCTGCCGACGGGCGGCCACCTGGATCAGGCCGATGGGACGGCATGGATGGCGTTCTACTGCCTGTGCATGCTCGATATTGCGCTCATCCTGACCGAGTATGACTCGGTTTATGAGGAGATGGCCTTTCGCTTCCTCGAGCATTGGGCGTGGATCACCTATGCCATGGACCGCGTCGGCGTGAATCACGACGAGATGTGGGACTCGGCCGATGGCTTCTTTTACGATCTGCTCCACTTACCGAACGGCGATGCGATGCGCTTGAGGATCCGCTCGATAGTGGGACTGCTACCGCTCTGTGCGGCGAGCGTATTCGAGGAGGGTACGATCGCGAGTCACCCAAGGATTCGGGAAATGATTGAGTTGTTCCGCAAGCGCCATCCGGAGGTAGTAAAGAAGATTTCCGTGGCTGACGAAGGCTTTATCGGATATCAGGGGCGCAAGATCGCGTCGGTCTGCAACAAGGATAAGTTGCAGCGAATTCTCGCCTATATGCTCGACGAAAACGAATTTCTCAGCCCCTATGGGATCCGATCGCTATCGCGGCACCACGATCAGCATCCTTTTGTTTTTAACTTGGGCGGGCAGGAATTCAAGGTGGCGTACCTGCCTGCCGAGTCGAACACCGGGATGTTTGGCGGCAACTCGAATTGGCGGGGACCGGTTTGGATGCCGGTCAATGGGCTAATCATTCGCGGCCTGCTCAACATGTATCCGTTCTATGGCGATGACTTTAAAGTCGAGTGCCCCACTGGATCGGGAAATTACATGACCCTGTTCGAGGTGGCGAAAGAGATTGGGCGGCGGCTAACAAGCATCTTTCTCCGGGATGACCAAGGCAGACGACCGTTGTATGGCGGGACGAAGAAATTCCAGGAAGACCCACACTGGCGGGATTACATACTTTTCTACGAGTACTTTCACGGCGACAACGGCGCGGGGCTTGGAGCCAGCCACCAAACCGGCTGGACGGGCCTGATCGCCCGCGTTATTGACTTGTTTGCTCGGCTGGATCCGGACGCTGCCCTCGGCTCGCGTCAAAGCATTATTGGAGAAATCACGCGCGCGGGGGTTTCTGGAGAGTGATAATCGCCCACGATCGATAGATGGACTTAGGAGAGTCTTGGCCCAGCGCAGTTCGTATACGGTGCGGGCGCATTGAATAACCCGTTCTTACTGGGGAACCAGCCACAAAGGCGTTCTGGGAGATTACTTTGATGTCGGCGGCACTCAACTTGGCGCATAACCGCTAAACCAAGTGGCGTCAGTTTAGCCTTCTCGGATAGGGAACGATATACGGCGATATCGTCCGGCATATCGGCTGTGAGGCGCCGACGGCGTGATGACGTCCTTAGCGATCGTGACCTGTCTTCCCCATTCTGATGCTTTGCCAATGCTTTCGAGCTCAGCGAGGGCGTTTCGGAGACGTGGGGACAGCATGGTGCGTGCCGAGACGTAGTGCGCTCCTTGGGAGGCCAAGAAAACATCTTCGAGGTACGACACGTACACGGCGTTCACAAGCTCGGGCCCAGCATCTGACAGAAGCTCGTCTACGAAGTCTATGTGCGACTGAGCTTCCGGCAAATCACCAAGGTCCACGGCTTTGCAGGTTGCGCGCGCGAATACCGCCATCTCTATGTGCAGCAGGCCGCTCTCGCTCTCATCGATCTCCGCGGCGATCTTGGGGAAGCGTTCGGCTAATAGCCGCTCAAAATTTCTCGTTTGAGTAGCTCAGACATACACTCAATAGCGTACAAGGATCGGGAAACGGCGTTGTCGACCGTGATTCCCTTGTCCACCCCTCAGCTGACTACTGGCAGGCGCACCCTGGAACCCGTTGACCTGTCCGTTTCTCACGATTATGCTTGTGTCCATTCCCACTCTCTCTGAGAAGAACGGAGTTGCCATGAGGA
>JBAUOG010000001.1:0-5047 GCA_049579625.1 Bryobacteraceae bacterium | reverse complement strand
GCTCGAAGTATTGAAGGGCCTCGTAGAAGATCCCCTCTGGCCGGCCATCTACGTAGAAGAATCCCGCGCGGTTGTATATGACCAGGGCCCGGATACTGCCGCGTTTGACCATCACGTCGAAGTCGCCGGTACTTCGCTGGAAGCTTAGCGGGAGCGCGGCCTCGGATGAGGCGGCTGTTGCATTCGTCGGCCGAGGCTGCACCGCAGCCCCAGTGGCTCCGAACGCGTTCGCGAGCAGAAGGCCAAAAAACAAGGCTGGCCAGACCCTTTTTCGATCAGACGTTTTGTCTGAGAACAATAGGATCCCTCTGAGTAAAGCGGGTGCGCTGCCATCGTGAGCTTGCGGCCCCCAAACGGCGACGCATCATTTGGCCAACACGAGTCTCATCACTGCGTGATGGCTTTGGCGGTGGCCTTGCTCGCATCCTTTACGGCAACGGCGGTCTTTTCACCGGCCTTTTCGGTGTATTTCACCGAAACCTTGGTACCTTCCTTCAGCCCGTCGTAAGTATCCATGCTGCCCTTTGTGATGCCTTTGCCGGCGTCCTTGGTTGCCTCGACGGTGGTGTCGCCCGTCCACTTGATGGTGTGCTCCGTACCGTCAGCAGTCTTGACGACCATCGTTTTGGTGCCCTTGTCAAATGCTCTTCACAACTCCTTGTATGTCCTTAAACATGTCGCTCGCCAACGCGCTTTGCCAAGTGAGCGCTGCCATCAGAGCGAACAATCCGGCCAGCAGCGCCAGCGCCCTAAACCGCTTCGAATGTAAAAGCATCAGTAGGCTCCTTTGGAGTTGGTTCAGTTTGCTACGTCTCTTATAATGACAACGATCTATTCGCGGCCCGTCAGAACGTCTTTTTAGTATGTGCGGCATCTTGCGGCCGGCTCACGGTTGCTGCGCAGGCCCGATCAACGGCGTGCGGACCGGTTTCGCCATTCCGTAGAAGACCACCACGCCCTGGCCGCCGCAGCGGGTCGAAAGCGCCTCGTCGACCGGACCCATACAGCTGTCGATATCCTGCCAGTTGTTGGTTACCCAGAGGTCTCCGGCCGGGTCAACATCGACATCAACCTGCAGCTGAAGGCCGCCTCCTACGTAGCCGCCCGGCGGGGAAATCTGCTCGCCCGTATGCACGCCCGGGGGGCAGTGCTCGGTGCGCACGCCACACAACTCCGCGATGGGGCTGCTGGGCATAGCGAAGTTGGAGATCCAGACATTGTCGTTTCCGTCCACCGCCGCCGCCCATGGGCCGGGCAGGCCGCCGCCCGTGAACGGCGAGCCCGGATAGGGCGTGCCGTCCGGCCGCAGGACTGTGACGCTGCCGCCGTTGCGTCCTCCTTGCTGCTCGGACATAACCCGGGTCAGATAGTCCGAGGCCTTCGCAACCCCGGTGGCTTTCAGGCGAGCTAAAAAGTCTACCAGGTGGGCCATGCCTAGAAGGCCGCTACCAAACCGCTCGGTGACCCAGACGTTGCCCTGGCTGTCGATGGCAAGACCGCTACTATTGAATCCGACCTTGAAATTCTCGGCCTTTGTCGGATCACTAGCCGGGAACCGCGTGACGTGGTCGATGGCGCTGTTGGCCACCCAGATCCGGTCCTGCTTGTCGATAGCGAGATGAAAGGGAGCCAGGAACGATTTGCACGGCTCGGCGCTGTCACCTTCGCAGACAATCCGGCCCTTGTTCAAATCACCCTGTGGGAAGTAGACCAGCTGTCTTTTTTCGACCCCCAGCACCCAGACGTCACCGCTGGGCGTGACGATCACACCCTGCATCAGCCCAAGCCTGCCGCCGAAGTTGATGCCTTCCGGAGGCGTCAGGGGCTTGCCGTTCTTGTCGAATACCGTGATGGATTTGCTGCCGTAGTTGGTGAGCCACGCGTTGTCGTGCGAATCGACGGCCGCTCCGAAGGTTCCCCCTTCCATGCCGCCGCCGGTGAAACCGGTGGTGGCCGGCGAGAGCGCCCGGCCGTTGGGCGCGAACTTGGTCGCGTGACCCTCCCACAACGAATCCTGCCCCTGCCAACCGACAGAAAAGTTGTCGCCGACCCAGAGGTTGCCCTCGCTGTCGAACATAGCCTTGCCGCCGGCCTTATACCCGCCGCCGTCAAACTTCAGAGGCAGTACCCAGGCGCTGGGTGCGTATTTGAGATACGGCATAAACGGAACCGCTAGCATGTGAGTGCTCGCCGATACTTCGTAGAACAGGCCAAGCAGGCCGAAGACCTTCTCGGGCTGGTGCCAGGGGTTCTGGGCGATCGACTCCAGGGCTCCCAGCGTGTCTACGGGGGCCTTGCCGCCGGGCCACTTCGCGGCGTCGAACAGACTGTCGCACGCATACGCCTTCACCCGCGTGACGCAACCGGAGAGCACGTCTGCCAACGTGGCGAAATTGGCCATGGTGGGCGTCTGGCCGCTGTTCAGCGGGTCCTGGATGGCTCCTCCCCATCCTCCGGTTTCGAGGTCCACGAAATTGGGCACATTGGCGGCCGCAATGCGCAGCCCAAGGGCGTGGCCCTTCAACGCCCAGCCGTCGAGGAATTGCGCGTGGGTCCATACCGACGCTACCGTCGTCATCTCATTGATCACCACACTGGCTGGAGGCTTGCTGCCTACCACCGCCAACAGAGCGATAGCCGGATTGTTGCCGCCGCCCCGCGCTTTGGGTTCACCACCGTTAGCAACCAGATAAAGGCTCCCGTCGACGGGCCCGCCTTTGACGGGGACTTCGAACCGGCCATCCTCATTGGTCGTAGTTTGGCTGAGTTGTTGGGGAGCATTTTGGCTGGCAGCCCACAACGTGACGGTTGATCTGGCGATCGGCGCGCCACCGCCCAGGACCTGGCCTTTGATGCTATCGGCAGCGAAAGCCCGGCCGGCTAGGAACAGGCTTGAAAAGGCCAGTGCGGCCAATGTGAACTTTCGATCGATTGTTGTGGTATTCATCGTTCCTCTCGCCGTTTCATTGCTCTTCTTGACAGCCCAGGGCTCCACCGCTCCTGTTACTAACGAAAAGCCGCCTTCGGCTCCTCCCACACCCCGATGCGCCCGTTGCCGCTATCCCAAGATAGCCATAGGTGTGAAAAGGCCGGCCACACTAATGGACTCCTGTGCCATTTTAGCCTTAGTTCAGGATCGGGACCGTTCATGTCCGGTTATCGTATGTAATCTGGCGATAGCCTGCGGGAACGGAAACAGCCAAACCGTGGGAGTGCTCGCTCAAGTGGGAAGTCGCGTTCCAGGCGGTCTTGAATTCCGTCAGCCTTGCAATGTTCGAGCGGATGACGCGTTGACGGCCCGAGAGGTAACCTCTCTTAAGTTGGCCTCATGGGTCTTGTCCCCGCAGGACTATGCCGTCGGCGCATTTATGCTTGCCAGGGTTGACGGAATCTTAGGCTCATTGCCGGGAACCCACGATCAACCTGACGAACAAAGCCGATTGTTCCGTTCCCCGAATGAGGAGAACATTTCGGCGTCCGCTCATTAACAGTAACGGCTCGTCGCTTCGTTCGTACAATAACGACATGCCCGTGCCCAAGCTGACGGATGGTGAGATTGATTCAGCGCTGCGCCAAATCCAGGGATGGACGGTTGTCAAAGCCAAGCTGCACCGTGAGTATAAGTTCCCCGATTTCATCCATGCGTTTGGCTTCATGGCCACCGCCGCCATCGCGATCGAGAAAAAGAACCATCATCCTGAGTGGTTCAACGTCTACAACAAGGTGACGATCGATCTGACTACGCACGATTCGGGCGGCATTACGCAGAAGGATGTCGACTTGGCCTTGGTGCTCGAGGCCATTGCCGGCAGGTTGCAGTAGCGGAAGATGATCCGCACCGGCTTGGCGCTCATCTCGGCGCTGCTCTCTCTTTCTATTCTTTCGAAGGCGCAGGCCCAATTTGCGGCGGCCGACGCCGTGGATGCACAGATCAATGAGGCCGTCGAGACCGGACTCATTCCCGGCGCCGTCCTGGTGATCGGCCACGACGGGAGAGTCATCTATCACAAGGCCTACGGGTATCGTTCATTGATTCCGAAGCGCGAGCCGATGACCGAAGACACCATCTTCGACGCGGCATCGCTGACAAAGGTAATCGCCACGACGCCCTGCCTCATGAAGCTCTTCGAGCAGGGCAAGTTGCGGCTCGACGACCCCGTAACGAAGTATCTGCCGGAGTTTCAAGGCGGCAAGAGCGACATCACAGTACGCAACCTGATGACGCATTTCTCCGGCCTTGCCCCCGACCTGATTCTGCGCCCCAAGTGGTCTGGCTACGAGACGGGTATCCAGAAGGCGCTGGTCGATAAGCCGACTGCTCCTCCGGGGGCGCGGTTCGTCTATAGCGACATCAATTTCATCCTGCTGGGTGAAATCGTGCGCCGCCTCAGCGGCGAGACGCTGGCTAAGTATGCGCACGAGGAGATCTACGCACCGCTTGGCATGAACGACACCCTGTTCCAGCCACCGGCGGCGCTGAAGAACCGCGTTGCTCCTACGGAGATCGACGAAGATACGGGGCAACCTCTGCTCGGCGTGGTGCATGACGAGACGTCGCGCTTTATGGGCGGCATCGCCGGCCATGCGGGGCTATTCACTACCGCCGCCGATCTCTCCCGCTTCGCTCAGATGATGCTCGGGTTGGGCGCCTGGGTCGATCCCGCGACCGGCAAAGAGGTGAGAATCTTCAGCCCGTTAACGGTGCGCAAGTTCACTGAGCCGGGCAGTCCCGCCGACCAGGGTGTGATTCGGGCCCTGGGCTGGGACATCGACTCGCCCTTCAGCAGCAACCGCGGCGAACTATTCCCGATCGGCTCCTATGGGCACACCGGCTTTACGGGAACGTCGCTCTGGATGGACCCCTCCACCCAAACCTACGTCATCGTGCTGACCAACGTGGTGCATCCGAAACGTGGGAAGTCGCTCTCCTCATTTCGATCGCGGCTTGCCACCACCGTTGCCGCGTCTCTCGGCATTGATGTGCCCGGCGTAACGCTCACCGGCTACAACGAGACGATGACCGGTGCGGGCATACACCGTGTGGTGG